>JBKJTN010000051.1:0-10350 GCA_046590275.1 Novosphingobium sp. | reverse complement strand
GGTACCGCAGCGCGATTGCCAGCATCTCCTCGGTCGCGGCCATTTCCAGATTAAGCGGCAGGTCGGTCGCCGCCTGGATCCGGGCGATATCCTCGTCGCGGATATGGCGGCGATCCTCGCGCAGATGGGCGGTGATCCCATCGCCGCCCACTGCCGCGACGATTTGTGCGGCGCGCACCGGATCGGGGTGTTCCCCGCCGCGCGCGTTGCGGATCGTGGCGACGTGATCGATGTTCACGCCGAGTCTTAAGCGGCTATAGGTCATCGTCAGGAACGGCTCCCCGGCTTGACCGCCGCGCTTGCGGCCAGTTCCGGCGGCAGTTCATCAGCATCATATGTCGGGAATGTCAGCGTGATCAGCGGGAAATAGGGGACCCCCAGATCCAGCTTGCCCGAACTGCGATCCACTAGCGAGGCCGCCGCGATCACTTCGCCGCCAGCGTCTTCGATAGCGCGGATCGCCTCTCGCGAGGAGAGCCCGGTGGTGATCACATCCTCGACCATCAGCACTTTCTCGCCCGGTTCGAGCGCAAAGCCGCGGCGCAGCTCGAAAGTGCCGCCCGGTCGTTCGACGAACATCGCCTCGACCCCCAGCGCGCGGCCCATCTCATGGCCGATGATTACGCCGCCCATCGCCGGAGAGACGACCTTGGCAATGTCCTTGCGCAACTCGCGCGGGATACGAGCGGCGAGCGCTGCGGCCAGCCGCGAGGCGCGCATTGGATCCATCAAAACCCGGGCACATTGCAGGTAATGCGAACTGTGACGACCGGACGAGAGAAGGAAATGGCCTTCGAGCAGCGCTTTGCTGGCCCGGAACTCGGCAAGCACCTCTTCATCATGCATCGGAAATCAAGCCTTTCGTGCAATTGGATCCGGCTAAGGGCCGGGTTTGCCCTTAAATGCAACGGATCTTGCAAAAATATCCCCTAGAGGCGCTTGAGGTGCCCCGCAAGCGCGCGTATAGGCCCGTCCAAATTGAGCCTCCCGAGGCGCGAGAGGGGGCAAGGATTATCTCTCGCCGGCAATGGAAAGCGAAAGCGCAAAGAAGATGAAATTCGGCCAACATGCCCGCGCAGCGGGTCTTGCAATCAAGGCATTAGGTTTGTCGCTGGCATTGCTGGCAGCACCGCAAGTGACTGCAGCCACAGCGCCTTTGCCAACGGCGACTCCAGTTGCCGTGCCAGCTACTGTTATCGCAGATCCCGCCCCGGTCACTGCCGTAGAAACCGTCCCGGCGGTCAATGCGGCCCGGATCGCGGTTGCGCCCGGCGGCTACACTCCGATGAAGCCCACCCCGGGCAAGGGCATGCCGGTTGATGGCAGGATAGGTTTCCAGGACCAATACTCACCGCTGGGCAAATACGGCCTGTGGATGCATCAGGCGATTTTGCTGCCGCTGATCACCGTTATCAGCCTGTTCGTGCTGGGACTGCTGCTGTGGGTCGTCGCGCGGTATCGCAAAAGCGCTAACCCGGTTCCATCCAAGACCAGCCACAACACGCTGATCGAGGTGGTCTGGATCCTTATTCCGACGCTGATTTTGGCGGGTGTGGCGATCCCTTCGATCGACCTGCTGGCCAAGCAGTTCAAGCCCGCGCCGGAAAAGGCGCTGACTATCAAGGCGACCGGAAACCAGTGGTTCTGGTCCTACACCTACCCTGATAACGGCGGGTTCGAAGTAATCTCGAACATGCTGCCGCTGGAGGAAGCCGCCAAGCGCGGTGAACCGGGCCAGCTTGCCGCCGATTTCCGGATGGTTGTGCCGGTGGGTGAAGAAATCCGCGTTCAGGTAACGGGTGCCGATGTGATCCACTCGTTCGCCATCCCCTCGCTGTGGTTCAAGATCGACGCGGTGCCGGGCCGGATCAACGAGAAGGTCATGTTCGTCAGCGAGCCGGGCGTTTATTACGGCCAATGCTCGGAATTGTGCGGCGCCCGCCACGGCTATATGCCGATCGTGATCGAAGCCTTGCCGCGCGACAAATACAATGCGTGGGTCATGACCCAGAGCGGCGGGACGCTCGATGGCCTGCCCAAACCGGTTGAGGCCGCTCCAGTTGCGGCACCCGCCCCAGCTGCCGCCACCCCGACTCCTGCCGCTTAAGCCCGTTTACCGAGACAAGGTTCCCAAACAATGGCTACCACTGCCCCAGCAAATTTTCAGGCCCATGACGACGCGGCCCATGCCGATCATGATCACAAGCCGGCGTTCTTCGCCCGATGGTTCATGTCGACCAATCACAAGGACATCGGCACTCTCTATCTGATCTTCGCGATTTGCGCAGGGATCATCGGTGGCGCGGTGTCCGGCCTGATGCGCATGGAGCTCGCCCAGCCGGGCATCCAGTATCTCACCACATGGGCAACCATGCTCGATGGCAAACCGGCCGAAATGAACAGCGCGCTTCATCTGTGGAACGTGCTGATCACCGCTCATGGCCTGATCATGGTGTTCTTCATGGTCATGCCCGCGATCATCGGCGGGTTTGGCAACTGGTTCGTGCCGCTGATGATCGGCGCGCCGGATATGGCCTTCCCGCGGATGAACAACATCTCGTTCTGGCTGACGGTGGCGGGCTTCTGCTCGCTGA
The DNA here is from genome assembly GCA_046590275.1 of Novosphingobium sp. GTDB lineage: Bacteria > Pseudomonadota > Alphaproteobacteria > Sphingomonadales > Sphingomonadaceae > Novosphingobium. Next base: position 7,756 of record JBKJTN010000051.1, on the reverse strand, counting down.
TGCTGTCGGCCTTCGTTCCGGGCGATTCGACCGGTAACGGCGCCGGGATCGGCTGGACCGCCTATGCCCCGCTTTCGACCTATGGTTCGCAGGGGCCCGCGACTGACTTCGCGATCTTCTCGCTCCATCTGGCGGGTGCCGCCTCGATCATGGGGGCGATCAACTTTATCACCACCATCTTCAACATGCGTGCGCCGGGGATGACGCTCCACAAGATGCCGCTGTTTGTGTGGTCGGTGCTGGTCACGGCCTTCCTGCTGCTGCTGGCGATGCCGGTTCTGGCCGCTGCGATCACCATGCTGATTACCGATCGCAATTTCGGCACCACCTTCTTCGATCAGGCCGGCGGCGGCGATCCGGTGCTGTACCAGCATCTGTTCTGGTTCTTCGGCCATCCTGAAGTCTACATCATGATTTTGCCCGGGTTCGGCATCATCAGCCAGATCGTCTCGACCTTCTCGAAGAAGCCGGTGTTCGGCTATCTCGGGATGGCTTATGCGATGGTCGCGATCGGCGTGGTCGGGTTTATCGTGTGGGCGCACCACATGTACACCACCGGCATGTCGGTAAATACCAAGATGTACTTCACTGCCGCAACGATGGTTATCGCGGTGCCGACCGGCATCAAGATTTTCTCGTGGATCGCGACGATGTGGGGCGGCAGTGTCAGCTTCAAATCACCGATGGTCTGGGCGATGGGCTTCATCTTCCTGTTTACCGTTGGCGGGGTTACCGGCGTGGTGCTGGCCAACGGCGGGATCGACGACAATCTGCATGACACCTATTATGTGGTCGCGCATTTCCACTATGTGCTGTCGATGGGTGCGGTCTTCTCGCTGTTTGCGGGCTTCTATTACTGGTTCCCGAAGATGAGCGGCAAGATGCACAGCGAGTTGCTTGCCCAACTGCATTTCTGGGTGTTCTTCATCGGCGTGAACATCATCTTCTTCCCGCAGCACTTCCTGGGGATGAATGGGATGCCGCGCCGTATTCCCGATTACACTCCTGCGTTCTCCTATTGGAACAAGATCTCTTCCGAGATCGGCTACACCACCATGGCGATCGGCATGCTGATATTCTTCGTCAACATTGCCTACGCATTCCTGGCCGGCAAGAAGGCTGAAGGGAACTATTGGGGTGAAGGGGCGACGACGCTGGAATGGACCCTGTCCAGCCCGCCGCCATTCCACCAGTTTGAAACGCTGCCGGTGATCGACGACAAGGGTCACCATTGATGAACCGTTGCCTTTTCCGTCAGGGGAAAGGCAGAACCAAGCGATACCCCTCCCGGAAACGGGAGGGGTTCTTCACATGACCGCAAACGCAACTCTTACACTGCCGGCCGACTGGCGCGATTTGTTCGCGCTGACCAAGCCGCGCGTGATGAGCCTGGTGATTTTCACCGGCCTGTGCGGAATGCTGGCAGCACCGGGCACCATCAACCCGGTGATCGGCTTCACCGCAATCCTGTGCATTGCGCTTGGCGCGGGCGGGGCAGCGACTCTTAACCAGTGGTGGGAAGCCGATCTTGACGGGCTGATGAAGCGCACCGCAGCGCGGCCGCTCCCCTCGGGCCGGATGGACCGGACTTCGGCGCGCGACTTCGGGATAGCGCTTTCGGTTGGCTCGGTGCTGATCATGGGCCTTGCGGTGGGCCTGCTTGCGGGCGCGATCCTGGCCATCTCGATCATCTATTACGCAGTGATCTACACCATCTGGCTCAAGCCGCGCACTCCGCAGAATATCGTGATCGGCGGCGGGGCAGGGGCCTTTCCGCCGATGATCGGCTGGATCGCGGTGACGGGTGACATCACCCTGATGCCGGTGCTGCTGTTCGCGATCATCTTCGTGTGGACCCCGCCGCACTTCTGGGCGCTGTGCCTGTTTGTCGAAACGGATTACGCCAAGGCCGGCATCCCGATGCTGCCAGTGGTCGCAGGCAAACCGGCGACGCGGCGGCAGATCCTGATCTATTCGGTTGTGTTGCTGCCACTGACCCTTTTGCCATGGTGGATCGGTAGTGCCGGGCTGGTATATGGTGTTTCCGCGTTATTGTTGTCCGGGCTGTTCCTGGCGCTCGCGCTGCGGGTTACGATATTCCGCCGCGACGGAGATGACGTCTCGATGAAGCCGGAGAAGCGGTTATTCGCCTATTCGGTGCTGTATCTTTTCGTGTTGTTCGGCGCCTTGGTGGCGGACCGCTGGATAGGCCTGCTTGGAGCATGATGATGGAAAACCCACTCGATCAGGATGCAGAACGCCGCCGGATCCAACGCGGCCGCAATATCGCTCTGGGGCTGGTGCTCGGAGGCCTGGTGATATTGTTCTACTTCATCACCATCGCCAAGATCTCGGGATGAACGCGGTGGCCTCAGTCCCGCTGGAGCGCCGGAATCTCCGCACCGGCCTGATCGCGCTGGCGGGCGCGCTGGCGATGCTGGGACTGGGTTATGCCTCGGTCCCGCTATACCGGCTGTTTTGTCAGGTAACTGGCTTTGGCGGCACTACCCAGCGTGCGAGCGAAGCGCAGGCCAGCACTGTGAAAGTCGTGACCAAGACCATTTCGGTCCGCTTTGATGGCAATGTCGAAAGCGGCATGCCGTGGGAGTTCGGGCCTGAGCAGGTAACCCAAACGCTGCAGATCGGCGCCCGCAAGATGGCCTTTTTCAAGGCGCATAATCTTTCGCCAAAGGCCGTGACCGGCATAGCCAGCTTCAACGTCACGCCTCAGAATGCGGGGCGCTATTTCAACAAGGTGCAGTGCTTCTGCTTCAATCAGCAGACGCTGCAACCGGGGCAGAGCGTCGATATGCCGGTGATCTATTATGTTGACCCGGCAATTCTCAACGATCCCGAGGCGAACGACATCGAGCAGATCACGCTCAGCTATACTTTTCACCAAGTTGCAGAACCCGAACCAAAGGCTCTGGACCGCGCCAAGGTGGCAGGATAAGGGCGCTTTAAGAAATCCACCGGCGGCTGGTCCGCCGCAGTCGCAATGCCTTTGGGGACTAAGACCATGGCCGGAACCAAGAACCACGATTACCATATTCTTCCGCCCGACATCTGGCCGTTTATCGGCGCTTTTTCGGCATTGACGATGACCAGCGGCGGGGTGCTGTTCATGCATGACATCGCGGCGGGCAAATTCATCCTGCCGCTTGGCTTCGCCCTGGTTCTGCTGACCTTCTATGCGTGGTGGACCAATGTCGTGCGCGAAGCCCATCAGGGTTACCACACCCCGGTGGTCCAGCTGCACCTGCGCTATGGCATGATCCTGTTCATCGCTTCGGAAGTGATGTTCTTCCTCGGCTGGTTCTGGGCGTTCTTCGATTTCTCGCTGTTCCCCGCCACCACGACCGACGTGGTGGCCGGGCAATGGCCGCCCAAGGCGATCGAGGCAGTGCTTGACGCATTCGACCTGCCGTTGCTCAACACGCTGATCCTGTTGTGTTCGGGCACGACGGTTACCTGGGCGCACCATTGCCTGATCCACGGTGATCGCGACGGTCTCAAGAAGGGCCTGTGGGCGACGATCCTGCTGGGCATCCTGTTCACCAGCATTCAGGCCTACGAATATTCGGCCGCACCGTTCCCGTTCGGCGAGAACACCTATGGCTCGGCTTTTTACATGGCGACCGGATTTCACGGGTTCCACGTGATCATCGGCACCATCTTTTTGGCCGTCTGCCTGAAGCGCGCCTATAATGGCGACTTCACCCCCCGCCAGCACTTCGGCTTCGAAGCAGCTGCGTGGTACTGGCATTTCGTCGATGTGGTCTGGTTGTTCCTGTTCGTAGCGATCTACGTCTGGGGCGGCTGGGGACATCCGATCCATTGATGCCCGATAACAATCCGAATACCGGGGGGCAGCCGAGCATCGTCTCGGCTGCCCTTTTCGGTCTTTGCCCCCAGTGCGGCGGGCGGACCCTGTTTACGCGTGTCGCAAGTTTCACGCCGCGGTGCCGTGCCTGCGGACTGAATTATGCGGCCTTCAACGTTGGGGATGGCCCGGCTGCGTTCCTGACCCTGATCATCGGGGCACTGGTGACCGGGCTGGCGCTGTGGCTGGAGCTGTCCTGGCATCCGCCGTTCTGGGTCCATATCCTGCTATGGGTGCCGTTCACCGCAGCCGCGGTCATCTGGGGGCTGCGCGCAGGCAAAGCGGCGCTGCTGGCGGCCGAGTTCCAGCAGAAGGCAGGCGAAGCGGGGCGCAAGGACCCATGATCCGCCGCATCCCCGTTTTTCCGACCCTGCTGGTCCTGATCGCTGCCGGCATCATGATCCAGCTGGGCTTGTGGCAGCTTGATCGGCGAGCCTGGAAGGAAAGCTTGATCGCGCGCTATTCGGCGGCGGAGCAGTTTTCGTCCGAATTGCCCTGGCCAGCGGACCGCGCCGCAGTTGATGCCGCCTTGTTTCGGCGCAGCAGCCTTGATTGCCGGTCCACCGGGGCAAGCGCTGCGATCGCCGGACGGAATTTCAAAGGCGAATTGGGCTGGGCCCATACGATGCGCTGCACCCTGCGCGAAGGCGGCAGCGCGGAGGTGGTGATGGGCTGGTCGCGCGATCCGCAGCCCCGGCAATGGACCGGCGGGCAGGTCATTGGATTGATCGCTCCAGGCGGGAAGCAAGGCGCGCGCTTGTTGGCCTCGCCGCCGCTTGCCGGGCTGGAGGCAAGCGCAGTTCCCGATCCCAAGGATCTGCCCAACAACCACCTCGCTTACGCGGTCCAGTGGTTCCTGTTCGCAGGCGTGGCGCTGCTGATCTATGCGCTGGCCTTGCGCAAGCGGCTTGCCGGAGACGGCGCGCACCGCTAACCGCGCCTTCCATGGAATACATCTCCACCCGTGGCAGCGCCCCCGCGCTCGATTTTGCCGGCGCAACGCTGGCTGGCCTGGCGTCGGACGGCGGGCTTTTTGTCCCGCGCGAATGGCCACGCTTCACTGAGGCCGAGATCACCGGGATGGTCGGGCTCCCCTATGCAGAACTGGCCGCCCGGGTGATGCAGCCGTTCGTGGGCGATTGCCTCAGTCCGGAACGCCTGCTCGAGCTGACCCGCGCCGCCTATGGACGCTTCGCCCATGCCGCGGTGACGCCATTGAAGCAGCTCGATCAGCAGCATTGGCTGCTGGAGCTGTTTCACGGCCCAACCCTGGCATTCAAGGATGTCGCGCTGCAATTGCTGGGCCTGTTGTTCGAGGAGTTTCTGGCGCGCGGTGGTGATCCGCTGACCATCGTCGGCGCAACTTCGGGCGATACAGGGTCTGCCGCAATCGATGCGGTGGCGGGCCGGGCGCGGGTCGATATCTTTATGATCCATCCCAAGGGCCGGGTCAGCGACGTCCAGCGCCGCCAGATGACCACGGTGCTCGCTCCAAACGTGCACAACATCGCGATCGAGGGCAATTTCGACGACGCCCAGGCGCATGTGAAGCGGATGTTCAATGATCCCGCGATGACCGGGCGGTTCCACATCGGCGCGGTCAACTCGATCAACTGGGCGCGGTTGATGGCGCAGGTGGTCTATTACTTCGCCGCTGCGCTCCAGCTCGGCGCGCCAGGGCGCAAGGTGGCATTCGCGGTTCCGACCGGCAATTTCGGCGATGTCTTTGCCGGCTATGTCGCCGCGCAAATGGGCCTGCCAATCGAGCGGCTGATCGTTGCGACCAATGTGAACGACATTCTCCACCGCGCGCTGACCAGTGGCGATTATTCGGCCGGGACGGTGATGCCAACCGCGGCGCCATCAATGGACATTCAGGTCTCGTCCAATTTTGAGCGGCTGCTGTTCGATCTGGGCGGGTGCAATGGCGCCGCACTGGCGGCGCAAATGGCTGGATTCGAATCGACCAAGTCCATGCAGCTTACCAATATGCAGCGCGAGGGGGCCGCCAAGCTTTTCTCCAGCGCGCGCGCGGATGCCGATGATATGTCGCGCACGCTGCGCTGGGCATGGGAAGAGTGCGGGGAACTGCTCGATCCGCATACCGCAATCGGGCTTTATGCCGCGCGCGCGGCGGGGATCGCGCCAGAAGTGCCAGTGGTTACGCTGGGCACAGCACACCCGGCCAAATTCCGCGACGCGGTCGAGCGGGCGACGGGCCAACGTCCCGGTATCCCTTCGCGCATCGGCGATCTGTTCGAACGCGAGGAGCGCTTTGCCGAGCTGCCCGGCAATTATGCCGCGATTGCAGATTACGTCGCGGCCCACGCCGCGCCGCGGGGCTGATGGCCCGGCTGGCATCCCAACCGCTGATTCTGTCGGGCGAAGGCTGGGCCGATTACGGCCTGATCGACAGTGGCCATGGCCGTAAGCTGGAGCGCTATGGCCTGCACCGTTTTATCCGCCCCGATGCGCAGGCGTTGTGGACGCCGCGCGCGGAACGCTGGGCTTCCGATGGCGAGTTCGTGCCCGGTTCCGACGAGGACGGCGGCGGGCGCTGGCAGTTTGCAAATCCGGTGCCGCAGGATGGTTGGCCGCTTGAGTGGGGCAAAGTTCGTTTCACTGCCCAATGCACGCCGTTCCGCCACCTTGGCTTCTTCCCCGACATGGCCCCGGTGTGGGACTGGATGGGCGAGCAACTCGCCGGCAAGAGCGATGCGGCAACGCTCAACCTGTTCGGCTATACCGGGGTCGGCACGCTGGCGCTCAGCGAGTTTGGCCCCGTGACCCATGTGGATGCCTCGAAAAAGTCGGTCGCGCAGGCCCGCGTCAATGCTGAGCTTTCCGATATGGCCGAGCGCCCGATCCGCTGGATTGTCGACGATGCGGCCAAGTTTGCTGCCCGCGAAGTGCGGCGGGGCAAGCGCTATGACGGGATCATCCTCGATCCGCCCAAATTCGGGCGTGGACCCGAAGGCGAAGTCTGGCGGCTGGAGGACCATCTCGGCGGGCTGGTGGAGGACTGCAGCAGGCTGCTCGATGAGAACAGCCGGTTCCTGTTCCTGACAGTCTATGCCGTGCGGATGTCGTCGCTCGCGCTGGCAGGCCTGCTGGATGAGGCGCTGGCCGATTTGCCAGGAACCATCGAACATGGCGATCTTGCAGTGCGCGAAGAAGGTGAGATCGATGGCAAGACCGGGCGTCTTTTGCCCACTGCGATCTTTGCCCGGTGGAGGAATGATTAGTGGCCGATAGCTTGATCCTGGAAGTCGCCGATCTTGAAGTGGATGTCCTGACCGGGATCTACTCGGAGGAAACCGGGCGTGCCCAGCCATTGCGGATCACGATCATGGTGCGAATGAATCCGGCCGAGCGATATGAGGCGGACACCCCGCTCAGCGCCAGCAAGAATTACATGGACCTGAAATTTGCAGCCAGCGAAGCTCTGCCCGAGAGCGTGCACTTCAAGCTGATCGAAGCGGTGGCCGACCATATTTGCGACACGCTGCTGGTGCAGGATGCGCGAGTTGAGGCGGTGACGGTCAAAATCGTCAAGCTGGCGATCAGCGAAAATGGTGAGCATATCGGAATGACGCTCACCCGCGAGCGGCGCTGATGGCGGTGTATGAGGCCACGGCGTTGCCTGATGCGCCGTTGGCGGCGTCTGCCCGGTTTCATGCCAATCATCTGCCGCTGATCGAAATCGCGCTGGCGGTCCTTGATGAAACCTTGACTATCATCTTCCCGCCTGCCGATCACACTCACCGGGGCTGGCGGCGGGCAGTGGTTCAAGAGCTGGCCCGCGCATATGCTCCCATTAGAATCAATGCGGTGGCGGGCGATAGCGATGCCGCTATTTCAGCGGCAGTCCGT
>JBKJTN010000212.1:0-23654 GCA_046590275.1 Novosphingobium sp. | reverse complement strand
AAAGCAGGTCTGGCGGCACAACGATCTCGACCACCTGGAAGAACTGCTTGCCGCGACCGATCCGGCGGTGCCCAAGCTGATCGCGTTCGAGAGCGTCTATTCGATGGACGGCGATGTCGCCCCGATCCACGCGATCTGCGACCTGGCCGACAAGTACAATGCATTGACCTACATCGACGAGGTCCACGCGGTCGGGATGTACGGCGCGCGCGGCGGCGGCATTTCGGAGCGCGACGAGGCCGCACACCGGATCACCATCATCGAAGGCACGCTGGGCAAGGCGTTCGGCGTGATGGGCGGCTATATTGCGGCGGAAAGCCGGATCATCGATGTGATCCGCAGCTATGCGCCGGGGTTTATCTTCACCACCTCACTTTCGCCCGTACTGGTGGCCGGCGTGCTGGCCGCCGTGCGCCATCTCAAGGGATCGAGCGAAGAGCGCGAGGCCCAGCAGGCGAGCGCCGCGCTGCTCAAGCAGTTGTTCCGCGATGCCGGACTGCCGGTGATGGCATCGACCACCCATATCGTCCCGCTGATGGTCGGCGACCCGATCCGCGCCAAGCAGATCAGCGACATTCTGCTCGCCGAATACGGGGTCTACGTCCAGCCGATCAACTACCCGACAGTCCCGCGCGGCACCGAACGCCTGCGGTTCACTCCGGGGCCTGCGCATACCGAAGCGATGATGCGGATGCTGACCGGGGCGCTGGCGGAGATCTGGGACCGGCTGGAGCTGGAGAGCGTTCGCGCGGCTTGAGAACGCAGATTGCCCCTCCTCTTCAGGGGAGGGCAATCGCATTTTCCCAATTATCTGCAATCTCGTCACCCTGAACTTGTTTCAGGGCCCATCATGCCGCAAGCCTGGAGCTGGCCAAAAAAGCGCAAGCTGCGAGGATTTCGCTCGAATACCGGGCTCCTAGTGTGCCGAAAAATGGGTCCTGAAACAATTCGAGGATGACGACACGAATTCCGGGGACACCGAATTCCGGGGACCCAACATCAAATAGTGCAATCCCCCGCCCCCCTTAGCGCAGGCTCACCACATTGTCGCTCGTCCGCGGATCGCGGCGGTCGCCTCGGTAGAGGCTGGCCATCGGCTCATCGTCCACCGTGATCGCCACTGCTTCACCAAAGCCGTTGAACGCGGTTTTCATCGCTGCGCCATAGGCGCCGAGCATGCCGATTTCGATATAGTCACCGGCCCTGATATCTGCGGGCAGCATGAAGGGGCCCTTCATGAAATCGGCATCGTCGCAGGTCGGGCCGTAGAACGAGAAGCCCTCCTGGGTTTCGCTGCGCCCGTCCGCAAGGCAGTTCACCGGGAACCGCCAGCCGACATGGGCCGCATCATACAGCGCGCCATAGGCGCCGTCGTTGATATAGAGCTCATCCCCGCGGCGCTTTTCGACGCGGACGATCAGCGAGTTGTATTCCGCGCACAGCGCCCGGCCCGGTTCGCACCACAGCTCGGACGAATAGGAGATCGGCAGCGATTCGGCAGCGCGGTGGATCACATCGAAGTAATCTTCCAGCGGCGGCGGCTCCATCCCCGGATAGATCGAGGGGAAGCCCCCGCCGACATCGATGATATCGACCGTAACCGCCGCATCGACGATCGCGGCGCGGACTCGCTCCATTGCCTGAACGAAGGCAAACGGCGTCATCGCCTGGCTGCCGACGTGGAAGCACACACCCAGGCTGTCCGCCACCTGGCGGGTCGCCTGCAGCAGCGGGGCAGCATCGGCCAGATCGATCCCGAACTTGGCAGCAAGGCTCAGCTCTGAATGTTCCGACGAGACACGCAGCCGCACGCACAGCGATAGGTCTTGCGCTTGACCCGTCGCGGCAACGATCTTTTCCAGCTCTTCCAGCGTATCGAGGCTGAACACGCGGACGCCGTGGGCGGTGTAGGCCTCGGCAATCGCGCGGGCGGTTTTCACCGGGTGCATGAAGCACAGCACTGCTTCGGGCAGCGTAGCGCGGACCAGCCGCACTTCCGCGATCGAGGCGACGTCATAATGCGTGATCCCGGCGTCCCACAGCACTTTGAGCAGGTCGGGCGAGGGATTGGCCTTCACCGCGTAGAGCGACTTGCCCAGGAACTTATCCGCAAAGAAACGCGCGGCGCGCGCCGCTGCATGCGGACGGTTCAGGATAACAGGTTCGTCCGGCGCGAGCGCGCGAACTACAGCCGGTGCGTCGTGATGATGGTGCAACTCAAGGGACCCCCAAACGGATAGTTCACAAAAGCAGCCTTGCGGTTTGGAAGTCCCCATGGGGCTGCGGAGCGTCGATATAAAAGTTCGTGTCTGAACTGCAAGTGAAAATAAGACCCTTCGGACTCATTTCATCAGGTGTTCGGCAATCGCGCGGTAGGCCGGTAGCGAAGTGGGATCGAGCGCAGAATTGGCGGCGATCGGGTGCGAGGCGAACCGGGCAATCACCGTCTCGGCCACCGGATCGATCCACACCGTCTGGCCGTGGATTCCGCGCGCAGTGAATGTCCCATGATTATCGTTACTTACCCACCACTGGCTGCCATAACTCCAGCCCGGCAGCAGGGGGAATTCGCTTAGCCGGAAGTGCTCCGGGCGACCGCCGCGGCGGACCGTTTCGACCACACTGGCGGGAATTACCTGAGTGCTCCCGGACTTGCCGTCCAGCCGCATCGCCTCGCCAAAGCGGGCGAGATCGCGCAGCACAGGATTGAGTCCGCCGCCAGCAAAGGCCATCCCGGTCGAATCGATCAGGAAATCGGCATCGCCCTCCATGCCAAGCGGCTGCCAGATTCGCTCCGAGAGGACTTCGGACAACCGCTTGCCTTCGATCCGGGCGATGATCCAGCCCAGCACTTCGGTGTTGCAGGTGCGGTAGGTGAACTTTGCGCCATGCTCACCCGCCTTGGCGATGGTGGGGAGGAATTCATATAAATCGGTCGGCCCCGAATAACCTGCCGGGCGCGGGGTCAACCCGAGCGCCATGCTGAACGCGCCGATGCCCGAGTTCGGATCGGTATATTCCTCGGAGAAATCCAGCGCGGTGGTCATGTCGAGGACCTGCCGCACCGTGGCATCGGCAAAGCCGCCGCGGCTGAGTTCAGGGAGTAGGTCAGCAATGGGCGCTGCCGGATCGAGGCGGCCTTCGGCGATCAACATTTCCGCCAGCGTTCCAACGTAGCTTTTGGTCACCGAGAAGACGATGTGGCGGCTGTCCGGTTTGGTCGCGCCGAAGTAGCTCTCATAGACTACCTCCCCCCGGTGAAGGACTATGATCGCATCGGTGAAATTGACGAGGTGCGCCTCGTCCCAGCGCATCGGCTGGGCGCTGCCCATCGGCATGAAGGTCACGCCATCGAGATCGTCGCGTAGCGCCAGCGGGAGTATAGAGGGTGCATCCGGCCCCCGTCCGACCCGCGCGGTGGGTGAAAATTCGCGCATATGGGAAAATGCAAACCGCGTGGTCGGAAAGCGCATATGATCTGCCCGCGCCGCCAGCACGCGGTTTTCGGGCGGCGGCGGGAAGCCCTGCATCCAGCCCATGGTCAGCGGGTCGCTGGTTACGGCGTCGAGTGTTTCACGATCCACGGCCATAATTTCCCTATTCAGCTCAAACGATTACGGAAGTCCTCATAGCCGAACTTGCGGATGCATTCGAGGGTGTCGCACTCGCTGTCCCACAACCAGATCGAGGGCAACGGAACCCCGTTGAAAGTGGTGGTCTTGACCATCGAATAATGCGCCTGATCGAGGAACGCGAAGCGCAGGCCGATCTCAACCGGTGCATGGAAGCGGTAATCGCCGATGACGTCACCGGCCAGGCAGGATGGCCCGCCGAGCCGGACCGCGCCGCCATCTGCTTCGTCGATTGCATCCTCGATCGGCGGCAACTCACCCAGCATTGCCGGACGATAGGGCGCCTCGATCACATCGGGCATGTGGCAAGTGGCCGAAATATCGGTGATCGCCAGCGGCATCCCGTTCCACTGGGCATCGAGGATCGTGCCGACCAGAATGCCGGCATCCAGCGCCACCGCCTCACCCGGTTCAAGGTAGAGCTCGCAACCGGTTTCGGCCTTTACGGCAATGAGAAACTCCACCAGCTCGTCACGCTGGTAATCGCTGCGCGTGATGTGATGCCCACCGCCAAAATTGAGCCATTTGAGCCGCGGCAGATAGCGCGCGATGCGAGGTTGCAGGGCCTCCCAAGTCCGCTGGAGCGGAGCCAGATCCTGTTCGCACAGCGTGTGGAAATGGAGCCCGTCGACGCCTTCCATCATCTCGTCAGTCAGCTGATCGACCGGGAAACCGAGCCGCGAATGCGGCGCGCAGGGATCATAGCGCGGCACCTCCCCCTCAGCGTGGAGCGGGTTGATCCGCAGCCCGATGTCAAACTTCGCGCCCCCCGCCCGCGCCAGCGCGATCTGCGGCACGAACCGCGCGATCTGCGCCGGGGAGTTGAAAATCACATGGTCGGACAGGCGGCAGATTTCGGCCAGATCGTCCGCCTTGTAAGCCGCGCAATACGTCGCGAGCTCACCCGAATAGAACTCATCCGCCAGCTGCGCTTCCCACAGGCCCGAGGTGCACACCCCGTCGAGATATTCGCCAACGATCGGCGCGACCTTCCACATCGAGAAGGCCTTCAGCGCCGCCAGCACCTTGATCCCGGCACGGTCGCGCACATCGGCCAGCACCGCCAGATTGGCGCGCAATTTCACGGCATCGACCACGAATGCGGGGCTATCGACGCGGGACAAGTCAAAGCGGGTAAAGGCCCCCGGATCGCCGGCTCTAGTCTCCATTTGGGGTTTCCATCAAAACTCCAGCGCTCCGGCGAGTTCCTTGACCGTCCACGGCAGACCATGCGCGTTCAGCATCTCCATGTAGGGATCGGGATCGAACCGCTCCATGTTGAACACGCCCTCGCCTTTCCACGCGCCAGTCAGCATCATCGCCGCGCCGATCATCGCCGGAACCCCGGTGGTATAGCTGATCGCCTGATTGCCGGTTTCGGCATAGGCGTCCTCATGGTCGCAGATGTTGGAGATGTAGAAGGTCTTCTCGCCGCTGCCGTCCAGCGCCTGGCCGGTGGCGATATCGCCGATGTTGGTCTTGCCCTTGGTGGTCGAGCCCAATGAAGACGGTTCGGGCAGCACGGCTTTCAGGAACTGCAGCGGAATGATCTCGCGGCCCTGATACATCACCGGGTCGATCCGGGTCATCCCGACATTCTGCAGCACCGTCAGATGCGTGATATAGGCGTCGCCAAAGGTCATCCAAAAGCGGATCCGCTCGATCTCGGGCAGATGGGTCTTCAGGCTTTCGATTTCCTCGTGATACATCAGATACATGTTCTTGGGGCCGACGCCCTCGAAGTCAAAGTTCTGGCGGATCGTCAACCCCGGCGTTTCGACCCATTCGCCGTTCAGCCAGTGCCGCGCCGGAGCGGTCACTTCGCGGATGTTGATTTCCGGGTTGAAATTGGTGGCGAAGGCCTGCCCGTGATCGCCGCCGTTGCAATCCAGAATGTCGAGCGTGCGGATGGTCTTCAATTTGTGCTTCTTGAGCCAGGTGGCGAAGACGCTGGTAACGCCAGGGTCAAACCCCGAACCCAGCAGCGCCATGATGCCCTTTTCGCGGAAGCGTTCCTGATAGGCCCACTGCCAGTGATATTCGAACTTGGCTTCGTGGCGCGGCTCGTAATTGGCGGTGTCCATGTAATCGACCCCGGTGGCGAGGCACGCATCCATGATCGCCAGATCCTGATAGGGCAGCGCCAGGTTGACGACCAGCTTGGGCTGGATGCTCGCGATCAGCCGGATCATCGCCTGAATTTCTTCGGCGTCGATCTCATAGGTATCGATCGTCACGCTGGTGCGGGACTTGACCGAGGCGGCGATGGCGTCGCACTTGGCCTTGGTGCGACTGGCGAGACTGATGTGGCTGAAAATACCACTATTCATCGCCATTTTGTGGACCGCGACAGAGCTGACGCCGCCTGCACCGATCACCAGAACCTTGCTCAAACCGAATCTCCTTTGGCCCCGCCGCGCCCGCGCATATAGGCTGCTGGCATGACTTCACAACCGATGCGAACCCCAACTACCGAAGGCGTGGCCCGCGCTGCTGCCAAGATAGCAGAACTTCTGCCGCAAACGCCACTGCTCGAAACAGAAATCGGCGGGGTGACGGTGTGGTGCAAGGCGGAGAGCCTGCAGCCGATCGGCGCCTTCAAGATCCGCGGGGCCTGGCACCGGCTGACCGAGCTTTCCGATGAGGAACGCGCGGCCGGGGTGGTGGGGGTATCCAGCGGTAATCATGCGCAGGGCGTGGCTTGGGCCGCACGGCGTTTGGGGATCCGCGCGACCATCGTCATGCCGGTCGACGCCCCGCAGGTGAAACTTGAGGCCACCCGTGCGATGGGCGCCACGGTGGTGCTCTATGACCGGCCCGGCGGTGAAGATCGCGATGACCTTGCCGCGCGGCTCTGCGCCGAACAAGGCGCGACGCTGGTCCATGCCTTCGCCGATCCGTGGGTGATCGAAGGGCAGGGCAGCGCCGGACTGGAAATCGTTGCACAGATGCAGGGACGTGGGCTGGACGGCCCGACCCGGATCATCGCCTGCTGCGGCGGCGGCGGGCTGAGCGCGGGACTCGCGCTGGCCTGCCCCGATGCGGAGATCGTTCCGGTCGAGCCCGAAGGCTGGGATGATGTTTGCCGCAGCCTGAAAGCAGGAACGATCCAGCGCGCCAGTGCCGATGCGCCGCCGACCGCCTGCGATGCCCTGCAAACCCCCGCCACCGCAGCCATCAACTTCGCGATCCTGAGGGAGCGCTGTGCCTATGGCGTCTGGGTCAGCCCGGCTGAAGTCCGCGCCGCGCAGCGGTTTGCCTTTGCCCGGCTCCATCTGGTGCTGGAGCCGGGCGGCGCAGCGGCTTTGGCGGCGGCACTGGCTGGCAAGGTGCCGGTGGACGGGCGCACCGCGATCATGCTGACCGGCAGCAACACCGATCCGGCCAGCTTCGCGCAGGTGCTGGCCTCGGCCGGCTAGTTGCAATTGACAATCTACTGAGCCCGCCCCAATCTTCGGTTCTAAGAAAAAGGGGGAGACGACATGCAAGCTCAAATGCTCGCGCCAGCCGCCGTGCTGGTGCTATGGTCGCTGATCATGCTGAACTGGCTGGCTCTGACCAGACTGCCGCCGTTGTTCAAGCAGCCCGGCGGGCTTGCCTCGGCCAAAAAGGGCGGGCGCGGCGTGGATCTGGAAGGTGTGCTGCCCGATAGTGTCCAGTGGAAATCGCACAATTTCACCCATTTGATGGAACAGCCGACGATCTTCTACGCCACCATTTTAATCATCGCGATGATGGGCGCGAACGAACTCGATGTGATGCTGGCATGGGCCTATGTCGCGCTGCGGATCGTCCATTCCCTGTGGCAGTCCCTGATCAACACGGTGCCGGTTCGCTTCACCCTGTTTACGGTGGCAACGGTGTGCCTGCTGGTGCTGGCGGTCCGCGCGGTCATGATCACTTTGCTCGCTAATCCGGGAGTAGTCGCATGATTGAAATGGAAATCCTGCAACCCGTCGTCGTTCTGGCTGGCTGGACCATGGTGATGTGGCTGTGGATGTATATCACCCGCCTCCCCGCGATGAGTGCAGCCAAGATCGACAGCAAGACACTTGTTGGCGGAACTGGCCAGACCCTCGACGCGGTGCTGCCCGCCAAGACCCAGTGGATCGCGCACAATTACAATCATTTGCATGAAGCACCTACGGTGTTCTATGCGGTGGCGCTGGTGCTGGCAATGATCGGCCAGGGTGATGGCTTCAATGCCACTATTGCCTGGGCCTATGTTGGCTTGCGCATTGTGCACTCGCTGGTGCAGGTGCTGTCCAACCGCGTGATCGTGCGGTTCGGCATCTTTGTCTTGTCCAGCATCGCATTGATAATGCTGGTCGCTCACGCCGCGATGGCGCTGTTCCAAGGCTAAAACCTAGCGAACAAACAGGCTGGCAAGCTCGACATGGGTCGACCAGCGGAACTGGCCGACCGGCCGCAGTTCCGCCAGCCTGTAACCCGCCTCGATCAAGGTCATGGCATCGCGCGCCCAGCTTGATGGGTTGCAGCTGATGTAGACAATTTTCGCGACCGTGCTTTGCGCCAGATGTTCGATCGAATCGCGCGCGCCAGCCCGCGGCGGATCGAGCAGCACCGCAGCAAAGCGGTTGAGCTCATCGACTTGCAGCGGATTGCGGAACAGATCGCGGTGCAGCGCGTGGACTTGCCTGCCGGTCCGCGCCGCCGCGCCCTTGCAGGCCATATGGGCATCGCGGGCGGCCTCTACCGCCAGAACCTTGGTTGGACCCTTGGCCAGCGCAAAGGCGAACGTGCCAAGCCCTGAGAACAGATCCGCCACCGTGGCGCTGCCCTCCAGCCATTCGCTTGCGGCAGCGACCAGCGCCGCCTCGCCGTCGCGCGTTGCTTGCAGGAAAGCGCCGGGCGGCAATGGCACGCTGACGCCGGAGAGCAGCACCGTCACCGGTTCAGGCTCCCAGAGCGTTTCCGGGCCGTAGCCCTGATCGAGAGTGAGCCGCGCCAGCGCGTTGTCACGGGCGAAATCAAGCATCGCCTCGGTCGCGGTCAGACCCTCAACGGTCAATCCCTTGAGCGACAGGTCAAGCCCCTGTTCGGCCAGCGCCATTTCAACATCGACCGCGATACGCGATTTGGCCTTGGATTTCCCTTTGCCGCCAGCTTGACCCTGGCCGTGCCGCGCCAGCATCTTGCGCAAGGGGGTGATGATCGCCACCAGCTCGGGCGCCAGCACCGGGCATTCACCCAGATCGACCAGCCGGTGCGATTTGGCTTCGCGGTAACCGAGCTCGATTTTGCCGCCATTGCTCTCCGCCCTCAGCGAGGCGCGGCGCCGGGTGTGCGGCGGGGAAAGATGCGGCGGCGCGACCAGCTCTGCACCGAGCGAATGGCTGGCCGAGGCGTTGGCAACGCGCGCTTCGACGAAATTGGCGAGCGAAATCTCGTCGAGCTGCTGTAGCTGGCAACCGCCGCAAGTGCCGAAATGGCGGCACGGCGGGGTTACATGATGCGGGCCCGGCTGAAGTGTTCCGTCCTCCAGAAGCAGGTCGCCGGGCGCGGCAAAAGCCGCAAACCGGCCCGAGGCGGTAACCCCGTCACCCTTGGCAGCAATGCGAATGATTTCTTCAGTCTGGCTCACAGGCCGCCGCGTAGGCGCTGCTGATGCTGGCGGCAAGCATTGCGGCGGAGAAAGCCGGCGGGGCGAGCCGTGCAGCCTCGCCGTGGAGCCACACGCCCTCGCAAGCAGCGGCAAAGGGATCGGCACCGGCGGCCAGCCGGCTCGCGATCGCTCCGGCCAGAACATCGCCGGTTCCCGCAGTCGACAGCCAGCTAGAGGCGCGCGGCGTGCAGGTCAGCCGGCCGTCAGGCGCTGCAATCACCGTATCAGGGCCCTTGGCGACGACGATTATCCCGCCCGCCCGGGCCAGCGCGAGCACGCGCTGCGGCTTGGAGCCATTGCCATCCAGATCAAAGGCGCGCTCGAGTGCGGCCAGTTCCCCCTCATGCGGGGTCGCGATCAGCGGCGCGGTGCTGACTGCCAATTGCTTGCTGCCGAGCAGAACTAGCGCATCGGCATCGAGGACGGCCGGGATATCTGCAGCCAGCGCCTCGGCCAGCCGCTCTCGAGCCTGTCCATCACGGCCCAGGCCCGGGCCGATCAGCAGCGCGTTGAGGCGGGAGTCCGACAGCGCCTCGGCCAATGGCCGGGGATCAATCACCAGGTCTGGCGGTGCGCTGCCCTCCGCAGCCGCAAGCAGCTTCACATAGCCAGCGCCTGCGCCCTGCGCTGCCAGCGCCGCCAGCAGCGCCGCCCCCGGCATCGCCCCGCCGATCACCGCCAGCAGCCCGCGCCGGTATTTATGTGCGTCGGCTGCCGGAACGGACAGGCTTGGCCGAGCAAGCCGCGCTGCTGCGCCCGGGACCTGCTCAACTCCGATCTCCACCAACCGCAGCGCTCCCATCATGGCGTTGGCGGGCATCAGGAAATGGGCAAATTTCCAAGCCCCCAGCGCCACGGTCAGATCAAAGTCCGGCAAATCCGCATTCAGCAGTATTCCGCTGTCACATTCGATCCCGCTTGGCACATCGATCGCGACACGCTGCGGATGACTGGCAGCGAGCCGCCCCAGTAACGCCAGATGGTCGTCCGAGAGCGGCCGGGTCAGTCCGCTGCCAAACAGGCAATCGACCAGCACATCGCCCCTGGGCAAATGATCGGTGGGCAGAACCTCGCCTTGGTAAAGCGCACGTGCCTTGCGGGCCGCGTCGGTTTTCGGCTCGGTTGCGGCCACCACCACCACCTTGCCGCCGCGCTCGCGCAAAGCCTCGGCAATCACATAGCCATCGCCGCCATTGTTGCCGGGGCCGCACAGCACGGTGACGGCGCGGTGCGCGGCGATCCGCCAGACCCATTCCGCCGCGCCGCGCCCGGCAATTTGCATCAATTCATCAACCGAGATTCCGGCCGCAATCAACCCCTCTTCAGCGGCCCGCATCTGCGCGGCCGAGAGGATCTGGTCATGGACGCGGCGCATTGACGGGTGGCCCTGAGACAGGTGGTGCTGGCGGCGGGAGGCGATAGCGATCGGTTCCGACGGCGACTTCGGTTGCGTCAGACAGCACTGTCACCACCGCCGGATCTACGCCGTCGGCGGTTCGCACCAGATCACCTTCTATCTCGAAGCGCCGAAATCCCCCGTCGGGATGCCGGATCACCAGGATCGTGCCGCCCGGCACGATCTGGCTCTCGACTGTGCAGGTCGGCGAAAACTCGGCCGCTCCATCCAGGGCGCACGCGATCTTCTCAGCCGCTTCGGCCATTTCCGGCGCAGGACCGAAACAGCCAGCCAGCGCCAGACTGACCAGAGCGGCGCTAGATATCCGCGAATACATGGGTCTCAGCCTTGCCGCCCGGATGGGTTACCGCGCCCTGATAGGCCGGTCCGACGTTCTGCGCATAGCGCCACAGCGCGCCCGAATTGTAATCCGTTCCGCGCGGCTTCCACAGCTTGCGGCGCTCCGCCAGCGTCGCCTCTTCGACCTCGAGCTCGATTGTTCCGGCTTCGGCATCGATCGCGATCATGTCGCCCTCAACCACAAGCGCGATCGGCCCGCATTCGGCGGCTTCCGGGCCGACATGGCCGATGCAGAAGCCCCGCGTTGCGCCTGAAAAGCGTCCATCGGTGATCAGCGCGACGCTTTCGCCCATGCCCTGCCCGTAAAGTGCGGCGGTGGTGGCAAGCATTTCGCGCATCCCCGGCCCGCCCTTGGGGCCTTCGTTGCGGATAACGATGACACTGCCTTCCTTGATCCGGCGCTCCTCGACCGCAGCGTAAGCGTCTTCCTCGCACTCGAACACCTGCGCCGGGCCGCGAAATTGCAGGCGGTGCATCCCGGCCACCTTGACGATCGCGCCTTCGGGGGCGAGCGAGCCGCGCAGACCAACAACGCCGCCGGTCGCTGTCAGCGGCGTCTTCACATCGTAAATCACCTTCTGGTCGGGGTTCCAGGTGATTTCCTCGATATTCTCGCCCAGCGTCTTGCCGGTTACGGTCAGCGGGCTGGGATCGAGGAAGCCACCATCGAGCAGCGTCTTCATCAGCATATAGACGCCGCCGGCATCATACATGTCCTTGGCAACATAGTTACCACCGGGCTTCAAATCAGCGATATAAGGCGTTGATTTAAATATCTCTGCTACGTCGAACAAATCGAAATCAATGCCGCATTCATGCGCCATGGCCGGCAGATGGAGCGCGCCGTTGGTCGAACCGCCGGTAGCCGCGACGACGCGGGCCGCATTCTCGAAGGCGGCGCGGGTGCAGATGTCACGCGGGCGAATATTGTGCTCGATGAGGTTCATCACCTGAATCCCCGCCGCAACCGCGACTTCCTCGCGTGATTTATACGGAGCCGGAGCCATATTGCTGTTTGGAATAGAAAGTCCAATAGCTTCTGCGACGCAGGCCATGGTGTTGGCAGTATATTGCCCTCCGCAGGCTCCGTGGCCGGGGCAAGCCGCCTTTTCGATCGCGGTAAGCTCGCTCAGCGGACAGGTACCGGCCGAAAAGCGCCCGACCGCCTCGAATACGTCCTGCACAGTCAGATCGCGCTCCTGATAGCGCCCGGGCAGGATCGAGCCGCCATAGACGAAGATCGACGGGACATTGAGCCGCAGCATTGCCATCATCATGCCGGGCAGGCTTTTGTCGCAACCGGCAAAGCCGACAATCGCGTCGTAACAATGCCCGCGCACCGAAAGTTCGATCGAATCCGCGATCACCTCGCGGCTGACCAGCGAGCTTTTCATGCCCTGATGCCCCATCGCGATCCCGTCGGTGACGGTGATCGTGTTGAACCGGCGCGGGGTTCCGCCGCCCTGGATCACACCGTCGCGGCAGATATTCGCCTGGAAATCGAGGGTTGTATTGCACGGTGCGCTGTCATTCCCCGCCGAGACGATGCCGACGAACGGCCGCGCGATCTCTTCCTCGGTCATGCCCATCGCATAGTAATAGCTGCGCTGGGGGGCTCGCTCCGGTCCGACCGAAACATGGCGGCTCGGCAGTCGCGACTTGTCAAAACGGGCGGTCATTTTCTTGTCCTTCGCGGGGTAATCACGCAATTCTCCTGCCTTCAGGAGAGCAAGAGCGCAACCCTGTTACAAATCCGGGTTAGCCTTTCGGCCCATTCGGCGTGCTGCGCGGGGGTTTCGATCTGGTCCTGGCGGATTTCGATACCAAGGTATGGCCGCCCCTCATCTTCGGCATGGCGGTTCATCGTGGCGTTAAGCAGCCGTCCCGAATAGGGCTGCTGATCGCCGACCATCAGCCCCTCGGCCTCAAGCATCGGGATCGCGAGCCGCGCCGCGCGGTCGTCCTGATTGTAGAGCACCCCCACCTGCCACGGCCGCGCCTGATCCGGGTGGCTGACAAGTCTGGGGGTAAAGCTGTGGAGAGAGAGGATCAGCGCCTGCGGGACATCCTCGAGCAGCGCCGCCAGCCCCTCGTGATAGGGGCGGAAAAACCGCGCTAGCCGCGCTTCATGCGCCGCATGATCGAGGGCATTGCCGGGAATGGCATGGCCATCGCTCGCGATCGGGACGACCGTGGGCAGATGCTCCTCTCGGTTGAAATCACAGACCAGACGGCTGACACTGCCGAGGAATGCCGCCGTTCCAGTGCGCTCGGCCATCAGTTCAGCCACCTCGGCAACGCCCAGATCGATCGCGATATGCTGACCCAGCAGCGCCGGATCGATCCCCAGCGCGATATCATCCGGTACCCGGTTCGAGGCGTGATCTGAGACCACCAGAATCCCGCCAAAGCGCGGCCCACCGAGCAAACGGAAGGCTTCGGCGCTCACCGCAGTCTGCCCGTCATCTGCCACCAGCCGGGATGCGCGAGACCAAGCTTTTCCGCGGCCTCAAGCATGACGTCATGACGTTCATAAAGCGCAAAGCAGGTCGCGCCCGAGCCAGACATCCGCGCCACCAGAGGCCGCGTTTCGGCCAATGCAGCGAGAACGCCAGCGATCGGCGGGCACAGCGCAATTGCCGAAGATTCCAGATCGTTGCGGCCAGCCAACGTGATCGCCCGGACATCGCCCTGCGGTAGCGGACACCGATTCGCCCCATCCCAGCCCTTGAACACCGGGCCGGTGGAAAGCGGCACGCGCGGGTTGACCAGCAGCGCGGCCATGCCGGCCAGATCGTTGTCGATCGGTTCCAGCTCAGTCCCAGTTCCCCGGCCGATGCAGGTGACGGAGCGGACACAGGCCGGCACATCCGCACCCAGCTTTGCCGCGCGCACCGCCCAGTCCGCCGGCAAGCCCTGCGCGGCCTCGACCATCCGGAAGATGGCCCCCGCGTCGGCCGAACCGCCGCCCAGTCCGGCGGCCACCGGCAGACGCTTGTCGAGAGTCACCGCCCAGCCGCTGATCCGAGGCAGAGTGGCAAGCGCTTTCGCAACAATATTTCCGAACGGATCGTCAAGCCCCGCGGCGAACTCCCCGATCGTTCGCAGCTCGTCCTGCGCCGCTGGAGCAACGCTCAGTCGGTCGCCATCGTCAACGAAAGCAAACAGCGTTTCCAACTCGTGATAGCCATCCGCACGCCGCGCGCGGACATGCAGGGCGAGGTTGATCTTCGCGTATGCGGTTTCGGTGAACGCCAAGGACGCGGTCACATATTCGGATAATTGGGGCCGCCGCCGCCTTCTGGCGTCACCCATTCGATGTTCTGGGTCGCATCCTTGATGTCGCAGGTTTTGCAGTGGACACAGTTCTGGGCGTTGATCTGAAGCCGCGGTTTGCCTTCCTCGATTCCGAGGAACTCATAGACCCCGGCGGGGCAAAAGCGCGCTTCCGGCCCGGCATAGAGCGCCAGATTGACCTCGACCGGAACGGCCGGATCCTTGAGCACCAGATGGCAAGGCTGGTCCTCCGCGTGATTGGTGAACGACAGCGCCACGCTGGACAGCCGGTCAAAGCTGATCACCCCGTCGGGCTTGGGATAATTGATCGGCTGGAACAGATCGGCGCGCATGGTTTCGGAGGCATCCGTGTGGTGCTTCATCGTGATCGGCAGGCCGATCTTGAGGGTGCGCATCCACATGTCGATACCCGCGAGGATCGTCCCGACATCGCCGCCGAACTTGGCGACCAGCGGTTCGGCATTCTGGACCAGCTTCAGCTCCTTGGCGATCCAGCTGGAGCGCACGGCGGAGTCATATTCGCCCAGCTCGTCATGTTCGCGGCCCGCTGCAATTGCAGCGACAATCGCTTCAGCAGCCAGCATCCCGCTTTTCATCGCGGTATGGCTGCCCTTGATCCGGGGGACATTAACGAAGCCGGCCGAGCAGCCGATCAGCGCCCCGCCGGGGAAAGCCAGCTTTGGAACCGACTGCCAGCCGCCCTCGTTGATCGCCCGCGCGCCATAGGAAACGCGGCGTCCACCTTCCAGTATTGCGCGAATTTCGGGGTGCTGCTTCCAGCGCTGGAATTCCTCATACGGATGGACGTAGGGGTTCTTGTAATCGAGCGCCGTGACGAAGCCGAGCGCGACCTGGTTATTCGCTTGATGATACAGGAACCCGCCGCCCCAGCTGTTCGTCTCGGTCAGCGGCCAGCCCTGCGTGTGGATTACCCGCCCGGGGAAATGCTTGGCCGGATCAATGTCCCACAGTTCCTTGATGCCCAGCCCATAGACCTGCGGCTGGCAATCGCGTTCCAGATCGAACTGGTTTTTCAGCCGCTTGGTCAGATGGCCGCGCGCTCCCTCGGCAAACAGGGTGTATTTGGCGTGGAGTTCCATCCCGGGCTGGTAATCGCCCTTGTGACTGCCATCCTTGGCGACGCCCATATCCTGGGTCGCGACGCCTTTGACCGCGCCATCCTCGTGGTAAAGCACTTCAGACGCCGGGAAGCCTGGGAAAATTTCCACGCCCAGATCTTCGGCCTTGCCCGCCAGCCAGCGGCACAGGCTGCCCAGACTGCCGGTATAATTGCCATCATTCGACATGAACGGAGGCATCGGCCAATGCGGGACCGCCATGTGCTTGGTCGCGCCCAGCACCCAATGCCAGTTATCGGTCACCGGAGTTTCGGCCATCGGGCAATCACTCATCCGCCAATCGGGCAGCAGTTCATCCAACGCCTTGGGATCGACCACCGCGCCAGAGAGGATATGCGCGCCGATTTCCGAGCCCTTTTCAAGGATGCAGACAGTCAGATCGGAATTGACCTGTTTGAGCCGGATCGCCGCGCCAAGACCCGCAGGCCCGCCGCCGACAATGACGACATCATAAGCCATCGATTCACGTTCACTCATGGCCGTTACCGTTCCCTGACCAGTTAAATTAATCGCACGGTTGAGCCTTGATTGCTGCACTGCGACAGGTCAAGAGGGTAGAAGTGATAGTGGCTCCAACCGAACCGGATTTTACAAGCCAGCTGGCCGCTGTGATCGAGTGGTGGCGTGCCGCTGGGGTCGAGCATGATTTTGCCGACGAGCCGCGCGGCTGGATCGCTGCGCCTGAAGAAATGCCGCCGGAATCCGCAGCACTGCCGAGGCCGGTGACCGCACCGCAAGCGTTGACCCCGCCGCTGCCTGCTGCGCCGCCAATAGGCGCCGAGCAAGCGCAATGGCCCGCCACTCTTGCCGATTTCAACGCTTGGTGGCTGAGCGAACCGACACTTGATCACGGCGAGGTTGCCTGCCGTCTGCCCCCGCGCGGGTCGGCGGGCGCCGAGCTGATGGTGCTGGTCGAACATCCCGAGCAGCAGGACAGCGATAGGCTGTTATCCGGCCCGCACGGAAAGCTGCTTGCCGCGATGCTGAAAGCGATGGGTATCGCCGAAGAGGCGGTCTATTTCGCCAGCGCCCTGCCCCGCCACACCCAGATGCCCGATTGGGCGGCCCTGCAGCGCGGCGGATTGGGCGCAGTGCTGGTCCATCACATCGATCTGGTGGCCCCGAAACGGCTGATTACGTTTGGCCGGAGCGTTGCCGCGCTCATCTCGTCGCCTATCGGCCACGACCCGGCGAAAAGCGCTGAAACTTCACCCCAACTTAACCATGAGGGAACCAGTGTGCCTCTTTTGGCGGCGACGGGCCTCGATATGTTGCTGGCCAAGCCGCAGGGAAAAGCCAGATTCTGGGGCCGCTGGCTCGAATGGACGGAGACGAAGGCAAATTGACAGGCGCTGTGAAACTGCGGGTACTGGCCTATGCACTGGCTGGGACTGCGGCTGCGCTGCCGGTTGCGGCGCAGGCCAACAGCGCCGCTGTTGAATATTTCCGCAACCGTGCCGATCGCACGGCGGTACCAGCGCTGCTCAGCCAGGATGAACGTGCCTATTACCGCGAGCTGTTCGCCGCGATCGACAAGGCAGACTGGACCCGCGTTCAGGCGATGTTTGCCGAGAAGGGCGACGGCCCGCTGCACAGCGTCGCTCGCGCTGAATATTACCTCGCGCCAACCTCGCCCAAGATCGAACTCGCTGCGCTGACCGGCTGGCTCGGCTCCGGCGACCAGTTGCCCCAGGCCGATCAGATCAACCAGCTGGCGCTCAAGCGCGGTGCCACCAGTTTGCTCCCCCTCCCCAGCGAACAGGCGCTGGTCAGCTTGCCCTATACGCCCAAGCGCATTCGCCCGCGCGAAACGCAGGACGGCACCATGCCGGGCGGCGTCGCTTCGGGCATCCTTGAGCGGATCAAGAATGACGATCCTGCAGGGGCCAAGCTGCTGCTGGACGGGATCGACGCTACCCTCAGCCCCAACGCCCGCGCCGAATGGCGGCAGAAGGTGGCATGGAGTTTTTACATCGAGAATGATGACGCCTCGGCTTACGCAGTGGCACAGACCGCGGGCGATGGCGCCGGGCCGTGGGCCGCCGAGGGCTGGTGGACCGCCGGGCTTGCCGCGTGGCGGATGGACGATTGCGCCGGGGCCGCCGATGCCTTTGCCCGGACTGCCGCCGGGGCCGAAAACGCCGAACTGATCGCGGCTGCAAACTATTGGCAAGCCCGCGCGCTGGTCCGCTGCCGCAAGCCCGAGCAAGCCGCCGCTCCGCTGCGCCTGGCTGCTGCCCGCGATGAGACGCTGTACGGTATGCTGGCCGCCGACCAGCTTGGTATCAAGCTGCCGGAAAGCCATGGCGCGCCCGATTTTACCCAGAGCGATTGGCAAGGCTTGCGCGACGTCAGCAATGTTCGCACCGCGGTCGCCTTGGCAGAGATCGGCAAGGACGGTCTGGCCGATGAAGTGCTGCGCCATCAGGCCCGGATCGGCTCGTCCGCAATCTATCAGCCGCTCTCGCGTCTCGCCCGTGATCTGGGCCTTCCTTCGACCCAGCTGTGGATGGCCTATAACGCCCCTCGCGGTGGCAAGCCCGAACCGGCTACCCGCTTTCCGACACCCAAATGGACCCCGACGGGCGGGTGGAAGGTCGATCCTGCGCTGGTCTATGCCCATGCGCTGCAGGAATCGGTGTTCCGCACCTCTGCTGTCAGCCCGGCTGGCGCGCGCGGACTGATGCAGATCATGCCGTCCGCAGCCAGGGACAATGCTTCGGCGATCGGCGTATCGGGCAGCGCTGGCGACCTTGCCAAGCCCGAAATCAATCTCGCTTTCGGCCAGCAACACCTTGAACTGCTCCGTAATTCTTCCGGAACGCAAGGCCTTCTGCCCAAGGTTATGGCAGCCTATAACGCCGGACTTACGCCGGTCGCCCGATGGAACAGCGAAATCCGCGACAAGGGCGATCCGTTGCTGTGGATGGAATCGGTCCCCTATTGGGAGACCCGCGGCTATGTGAACATCGTGCTGCGCAATTACTGGATGTACGAGCGTCAGGCCGGCGGCCCATCGGAAAGCCGGATCGCGCTGGTTCAGGGGATGTGGCCGACCTTTCCGGGCCTGACCGGCTCGCAAGCGGTGCGAATGGGCAGCAACGGGATGGTCCTGCGTGGCCGTTGACAAGTCCCGGACCTTCAAGCCGATCAACATCGCAATTCTGACCGTGTCCGACACGCGTGGGCCGGAAGATGATACCTCGGGTGATCTCCTGGCCCAGCGGGTCATTGCAGCGGGGCATAATCTTGCCGGCCGCGCGATCGAAAAGGATGAAGTTCCGCGCATCACCAACCGGCTCAACAACTGGATCGATGACCGAAACGTCGATTGCATCATCATCACCGGCGGCACTGGCCTGACCGGGCGCGACGTGACGCCCGAAGCGCTCGAGCGGATCAAGGAAGCGGGCGGCGGACGCGACATACCCGGCTTTGGCGAGCTGTTTCGCTGGCTCAGTTTCCAGACCATCGGCACTTCCACCATTCAGTCACGCGCCTGCGCCATCGTGGCGCGGGGGACCTATGTGTTCGCCCTGCCCGGCTCCAATGGCGCAGTGAAGGACGGCTGGGACGGGATCCTGCAAGAGCAGCTCGACAGCCGCAACCGGCCCTGCAATTTCGTGGAACTGATGCCGCGGTTGAAGGAAGTCTAGCTCTTCAGGGCTGCCCCCGTGGGCAATGGTTGCAATTTCGTTCTATTTATGTTCTCATTGCGAAATGAGACCTCCACCCCTCCACGGACGCGGAGCGCAATCCGCGCTTGTGCCGCAGCGCTTCGGGTTGGCGCGCCGCGAGGCTGATGGGGACTGGCTTGATGCGCGCGAGGAGATCGACGGCCCCGACCCCAAATTGCGCACCAGCGTGACGCTGGAGAACGCCCGCACGATCATCAGTTTCAACCAGTCTCCCGACATTCCGTTTGACCGCTCGATCAACGCCTATCGCGGCTGCGAGCATGGCTGCGTCTATTGCTATGCGCGGCCCAGCCATGCCTATCACGATCTCTCGCCCGGCCTCGATTTCGAGACGAAGCTGTTTGCCAAGCCGAACGCAGCGCAGCTGCTGCGGCAGACGCTGGCCAAGCCGGGCTACCAGCCCAAACCGATCGCGATGGGGACCAATACCGACCCCTATCAGCCGATCGAAGCCGACTACCGCATCACCCGGAGCATCCTCGAAGTCTGCCTTGAGACGCGCCACCCGGTGACGATCACCACGAAATCAGCGCGCGTCACCCACGATCTCGATCTGCTGACCGAATTGGCGGGATTGAACCTGATTGCGGTGGCGATCTCGGTCACCAGCCTCGATCCCAGGCTCTCCGGACGGCTTGAACCGCGCGCTTCGGCCCCGGCCAAGCGGCTTGAGGCTTTGGGCACACTGGTCGCAGCCGGGGTTCCCGCGCATGTCTCGATCGCCCCGATCATCCCCTCGATCACCGATGAATTCCTCGAAGAAATCCTCGAGCAAGCCGCCGCGCGCGGGGTGAAGTCGGCCAGCTGGATCATGCTGCGTCTGCCGCATGAAGTCGCACCGCTGTTCCGCGAATGGCTCGATGTCCATTTTCCCGACCGTGCGAGCAAAGTGATGGGGATCGTCCAATCGGTCCGAGATGGCCGCGACAATGATCCGGGCTTTTTCACCCGGATGAAACCGCAAGGGGTATGGGCCGATGTATTCCGCGCGCGGTTCCGGATTGCGTGCCAGCGACTGGCGATGAACGAGGAGCGGCTGGAGCTGGATTGCCGGCAGTTCCGGCGACCGAGCGTGGATGGGCAAATGCGGTTGTTGTGAGGGTCTGATCCCGCGAAACGTGTGTGGTCAACCTGCGTCGCTGTGCGCAACCTTGCCGAGCATTTGCTCAAGGATGAAATGCGGCACCGTTAAGATCGACAGCAGCACAAACGCTGTCCTGATAATGTTGGCGTCAACCGATGCGGTGCGATCAGCCAAAAAGATCACGACGGCCATGGCAAACGAGAACGCCAGCACAGCCCCGCCGATAATCGCCTTCTTGCCATTCGAGGCAGGACCTGACTGGCGCAGCGCCTCTGCCAGATGGCGCGGTGAGTGCAGGCCGCAAAAGAAAACTGCGAAACCGGCCAAGGGCGGCAAGACCAAGGCGGCAATCAGGCAGCATATCACGTCCAGCCCGGTTAGACTCTGCACCCGTTTGAACGCCTGGAGCCCGAATAACAAACTGCCCAGCAGAGCCGGTATCGCGGTGCAGGCCAGCAACGCAGCTATCGTGGCGCCATGACCATCACCGGTCAGCGTTTCGAAGATTGCTGCGACCTGCGCTGGATGGGCCAAGGCTGGAAGGGCAATCAACGCCCACCCCACCATCATGGCAAAGAACGGATCAACCCCGGTGCGCCAATCCGCTCCGAAATGGATGATCGAGAGGATTAGAAAGATGACGAGCGCCAGCGACGGCACGATCGCCCAAAGCGCCGCCATTGCTGCGGCGCAACCGGCGTAGGCTGCCGTAATTTTCAGCTTATCGGCCCGCCCGTGACGTCCGAACTGGATCGCGGCGATCTCCACATCCAATGTGCCGTGGGGAACCCCGCAAAGCAGTATCAGCGCAGCGGCAATTGCGGTTGCAGTCGGCCCGTTCAGCCCGCCCAAGTAGAAATGGGCCAGCATCAACGCTGCAGTGCCCAACGGCATGAACCACCTGCGCAACTGGGCAGGTACGATCATGCTTGCTTGGGCATTCAAGTCATGGCGGAGTGCGATTTCGAGCATCTGATCAGGCGAAACCAAAACCCGGGAGGCGAGCGCGCTCACCTCCCTAGTCTTTGGTCAGCAGGCCAGTTGGTCGATCACGCCTTGGCCATACCTGGTTCGCCGTATTCCACGGCCGATTTGCGGGTTGCGATCAGATAGATCAACACGCCGAGACCCGCCTTGGCGATCAGGTCTGCAATCGTGTAGCCGACCTGCACACCAACCATCACGTTGCTTCCGCTGAGATTGGTATAGGGCAGCATGTAGACCATCGGGTAAAAACCCCATGATGCGAAGGTCAGCAAACGTGCTTTCTTGACGAGTTCGCGCACACTGTCAGGCTGGCTGGCGATTGATGCGCTGAGGCCAGCGAAGAGCTGCCACATGATATATACGAATGGTATCGCGGAGAGCGTACCCCACAACGCGCGGGTCGGAATATCGGTCGCGACTTCGCCCGGATAACCCAGAACGACCATCAGTGCCGCGGCAAGCCCGAGGCTGGTGGCCTTGGACATGGTTTCCGAAGCGGACAGCCGCATAACCAGGATCAGTTCGATCAGCAGCAGCGGGACGGTCAGCAACCAATCGACATAGCGATAGGCGTCATTGAAGGCGTATCCGGTCGCCGTTACAACCCCGTCCTTGAAGTCATAGGTGGCGTCCCAGCTCTCAAAGATCCGGAAATAGTGATAGCAAGCAATCGCGGTAACCAAGCCCGAGACGGTCAGCGCTGTTCTATAGGCGGGGCCGACTTGCGAGCGGCTTAGCCACAGGAACAGGGTTGCGGCGCCCATGGTTGCGAATGTGAATGAGAAAGCGTTGTAAACCAGCGAAAACTGGCCTGCGGTAAGTGTATCCACCTTTGTACCCTCCTGATTATCTATTTTTGCCCCACAATAATTGAGGTGCACGAGATACTAGACCCGGGAAAATACGCGGCAACCTGACCTTAGTGCCGTGTGATTGCTTGCCTCCAGCCCTCTACTTGGCTAAAAAACCAGATACGGGACACCGCGGCTTTCCGTCCAGGCTCTGGCCCAAACGACCGCGTAACTCTTCGATGGAGAGTGCGCATGCTCTTGCTTGATGCAGGTTTTGGCCCAAGGAAACCTCAGTATTGGTCACGGCGGCGCGTGATCGCCTCGGTGCTGCTCGTCGCGGCAAGTTCGGCCTGCACCCATTTGCAGGCCACTCGAGCGCCACTCGTGTTGTTTGTCTGCGAGTTTGGCACGGTCAAGAGTGCTGTAAGCCGCGAAGTTTTTCGCCGCCGCGCTGCCGAGCGCAAGATCGCTGCGGCAGCTTTTTCGCGCGGTCTTACTGCCGAGGATCATGCCTCTCCTGCGCTGCAGCGGATGCTTGCCGCCGAAGGTATCGATCTAAAGTCCGATCCGGCAACCTCATTGACCGCCGCAGACTGGCAGCGCGCCGACATTCTGATCTGGTTCAACCCGCTCCCGCCGCAGGTGAGGCATCGGGATATGCGGGATTGGTCGGACCTGCCGTCATTCAACGACAGTTACACAATTGCGCGGCCGCTGCTGGAAAGGCGGATCGACCTGCTGCTCGATGAATTGGCCCGCCCACGGCAGCAAAAATAGCCTTGTGTCGCACCGCGCCCTTCAGGGATGCCTTTACCGCGCCGGGCCCGCCCCGAACCGGATCAGTCGGCTGTCTGCTAACGCTGCGGTGCGGTGCGGCACGATGTCGCGGATGTAGTCCTCGTTTTTGACCATCGCCATGAAAGCGGCGCTGCCGGGATAACCCATCACGAAGGCTTCGTCCCATTCATCCGCCGGGCCGGTGACGACGCATTCAAGCGGGCCTTCCCACACCATCGCCGCACCGGAGCTGCCAACCAGTGCCTGAAATCCGGCTTTGTAGATCGCGTAAGCTTCGCGCCCGGTCAGGCCCTTGGCGTGGTTGGGGTGGCCAGCGGGATAGTCCGCCAGATCCTTGAACTTGATCAGATTGAGCATCCGGATCGGCGTGTCACGCGGGAGTGATTTGAACAGCGTCCAGTTTTCGCGGGATGGGTCGATATAGGGCATGGCTCAGTCCACCAACTTGTAGTCGCGGAACCGTTCGCGCAGGTCTTTCTTGCTGATCTTGCCGGTGCCGGTGTGCGGTATGTCGTCCACGAATTCGACTGCATCGGGCAGCCACCATTTGGCGATCTTGTCGGCAAGGTAATCGCGGATTTCAGCGGACGTCGCCTCGACACCCGGCTTTTTGACTACCACCAGGATCGGGCGCTCGTCCCATTTGGGGTGGTAGATGCCGATGGCCGCGGCTTCGGCAACTGCGGGATGGCCGACCGCGGCATTTTCCAGTTCGACCGAGCTGATCCATTCGCCGCCCGATTTGATCACGTCCTTGGTCCGGTCGGTCAGCTGCAGCGTGCCATCGGGATGGATCACTGCAACATCGCCGGTATCGAACCACTGGCCGTCCACCGCCGCGTCGGC
>JBKJTN010000192.1:0-6252 GCA_046590275.1 Novosphingobium sp. | reverse complement strand
CACGTGGAAGCCTTCGGTGTAGAGCTTGAAGTGATGGATTAGCGCTTCCATCGATTGCTTCATCTCGGCGCGCTTTGGCGGCACGACCTTGCGATCATCCGAGGCAATCGCGCCTTGGGGCATTTCGGCGAGGCACTGCTTCATTATTCTGGCGGATTGGCGCACTTCTTCGACTCGGACCATGAACCGGTCATAGCAATCGCCGCGTGTGCCGACCGGAATTTCAAAGTCCATCTTGGCATAGACGTCATAGGGCTGGCTCTTGCGCAGATCCCAGGCGATCCCGCTGCCACGGATCATCGGGCCGGAAAAGCCCCAGCGCACTGCATCGTCCTTGGAAACAATCGCGATATCGACATTGCGCTGCTTGAAGATGCGGTTGTCGACGACCAGGCTCATCGCGTCTTCGAACAGCGTCGGCAGGCGGGTGTCGAGCCATTCGCCGATGTCGACCAGCAGCCTTTCAGGCACATCCTGATGGACCCCGCCGGGGCGGAACCACGCCGCGTGCATCCGTGCGCCGCTCGCGCGTTCGAAGAAGTTGAGGCAATCCTCACGGATTTCGAACATCCACAAATTGGGCGTCATCGCGCCTACGTCCATCACGTGGCTGCCCAGATTGAGCATGTGGTTGCAGATGCGGGTCAGCTCGGCGAATAGCACCCTGAGATATTGCGCGCGGATCGGCACTGCGAGATTGAGCAGCTTTTCGATGGCGAGCACATAGCTGTGCTCCATCGCCAGCGGGCTGCAATAATCGAGCCGGTCAAAATAGGGCAGCGCCTGAAGGTAAGTCTTATGCTCAATCAGCTTCTCGGTGCCGCGGTGGAGCAGGCCGACATGCGGATCGATCCGCTCGATAATCTCGCCGTCCAGCTCCATCACCATTCGCAGCACACCATGCGCGGCAGGATGCTGCGGGCCGAAGTTGATTGTATAGTTGCTGATCACCTCGTCGCCGGTGGTGGGCGAATGCTCAAGCTGGACGCTCATGCCTTGTCCCCCTTCGGCTTGACGGCGCGGGCGCGTCTGGGCTTGGCTGCGGTCTCGGTGTGTTGACCTTCCTTTGAGCGCGGCTTGCGCCCGGGCCGGCTTTCGGTCGGGTCAGGCGCGCCGGGCTCGTCCTGCTTGCTGAGGGCTTGCGCTGGCGAACCGGCCGAGCGATGCTTGGCCGCGGCCTTGTTGGCTGCTTTGCCGGCACCGGTTTGCGCCGGGCTTTCGGTGGTCTTGGGAGTTGGCGCGGTGGCAACCGGAGGCGGCGGCGCAGCAGATTCTGCCGCCTTTTCATCGCCGGGCAGCACATAATCGGCGCCTTCCCACGGGCTCATGAAATCAAACTGGCGCAGATCCTGTGCCAGTTGCACCGGCTCGTAGACCACGCGCTGGTCTTCTTCGGAATAGCGCAGCTCGACATAGCCGGTGAGCGGGAAATCCTTGCGGAAAGGATGCCCTTCAAAGCCATAATCAGTCAGAATCCGGCGCAAATCGGGGTTGCCATCAAAGATCACGCCGAACATGTCGAACACTTCGCGTTCGAGCCAGCCCGCAACTGGCCACAGCGTGGTAACGGTCGGCACCGGGGTATTCTCGGCGGCGTTCACCTTGACCATGATACGGTGGTTTTTGGTCAGCGAGAGCAGGCAATAGACCACTTCGAACCGCTCGGCCCGATCGGGGTAATCGACCCCGGCGATCTCCATCAGCTGCTGATATTCGTGATCATCGCGCAGCAAGCGCAGCGCATTCTCGATCTCGCCGCGCGCGACGGTCAGCGAAATTTCGCCATGCTCTTGCCTTGCTGAAACGAGATTGTCGCCCAGCGCAGCCGACAACGCTGCAAGCACACCTTCGTTTGAGCTAATCTTCGGGGCAGAGTGGAACACCGCGCTCACCGCTCAATCGTCCCCACCCGGCGGATTTTCCGCTGCAGCTGCATCACGCCATAGAGCAACGCCTCGGCAGTCGGCGGGCAGCCCGGGATGTAGATATCGACCGGCACGATCCGGTCACAGCCGCGCACAACACTGTAGCTGTAATGGTAATAGCCGCCGCCATTGGCGCAGCTGCCCATCGAGATGACGTATTTGGGGTTCGACATCTGGTCGTAAACCTTGCGCAGTGCCGGGGCCATCTTGTTGCACAGCGTTCCGGCCACGATCATCACGTCCGACTGGCGCGGCGACGCACGCGGGGCGACGCCGAAACGCTCCATATCATAACGCGGCATGCTGACATGGATCATCTCGACTGCACAGCAGGCAAGACCGAAGGTCATCCACCACAAGCTGCCAGTGCGGGCCCATTGAAACAGGTCCTCGGTACTGGCGACAAGGAAGCCCTTGTCATGTACTTCGGCATTGAGATCGCTGAAAAACGCCTGATCGGGCGCCTTCATGGCCGTGCCATCAGCATTCACGAGAGCCGGGTTCGGCACTACTCCCACTCGAGCGCTCCCTTTTTCCAAGCATAGATGAAGCCGATGATCAGTTCGAACAGGAACACCATCATGGTGATCCATCCGGCCCAGCCGGTTTCGCCCAGGCTAACCGCCCAGGGAAACAGGAAAGCTGCTTCAAGATCGAATATGATAAACAGGATCGCGACCAGATAGAACCGCACGTCGAACTGGCTGCGCGGGTCTTCAAACGCGGGAAAGCCGCATTCATACTCGCTGTTCTTCTCGGCATTGGGGCTATGCGCGCCGGTCAGCCGGGACACCCCCATCGGCAGGAAGACGAACGCCGCCGACAGCCCAAGCGCAATCGCCAGAAAGATCAGGATCGGCAGGTATTGCGACAGGTCTACCACGAAGCTCACTCGGCTTTGTAAAGGGATGCCCGCGCCCTAGTCTCGCCATCGCCGGGGCGCAAGTGCCTCTATTGCCATCATCCTCGCGAAAGCGGGGATGGCGAACCAGCCTATTTCTTCAGTTCACGGGCGAGCGTGCTGCGGGTCGCCTTACCGTAGGGCGGCTTAAGGCCGGAAAGCTTGGCAATATCCATACCGGACTGGCGATAGACGGCGCGGGCGTGGCTGAAAGTCCTGAAGCCATCCTGGCCGTGATAATTGCCCATGCCTGATGGGCCGACCCCGCCAAACGGCAAGTCTTCCATCGCATTGTGGAACACCACATCGTTGACCGTTACGCCGCCAGAAATCGTCCTGGTCAGGACTTTCTGTTCCTCGGCCTTGTCGCTGCCGAAGTAATAAAGGCCGAGCGGACGATCGTGGGCGTTCACGTACTCGAGGGCGTCTTCCATCTTGGCATAGGTCTTGACCGGCAGGATCGGACCAAAGATCTCTTCCTGCATCACCTTCATGTCGTCGGTGACGTTGCGCAGGATTGTCAGCGGCATCTTGTTACCGTTGGAGGCACTGAAATCTTCGCCCGCCGGATTAACTTCGATCAGCTCGGCACCCTTTTCCTTGGCGTCTGCAAGATAGCCCTGCAGCCGTTCGAAATTGCGGCCGTTGACCACCGAGGTATAGTCATCGTTCTGGAGAAGCGTCGGGTACATTGCCGAGACGCCGGCAACGACGCTCTGGATTACTTCGCTTTCCTGCTCTTCGGCAACCAGCAGATAATCGGGCGCGAGGCAGATCTGCCCGGCGTTCATCATCTTGCCCAAAGCGACACGCTCGCCCACCTTCTTCTTGTCGGCGCTGCGCCCGATGATGGTGGGTGACTTACCGCCCAGCTCCAGCGTGACGGGAACGAGGTTATCGGCCGCCGCGCGCATGATATGCTTGCCCACGCTGGTTGCGCCGGTGAAGATCATGTGATCGAACGCGAGCTTGGAAAACGCGGTTCCGACGTCGACTCCGCCCGTGAAAACAGCAATTTCATCCTCGGCGAAATACTTCGGTACGGCCTCGGCGAACACCTGCGCCACCCGTTCGGTAAATTCGGATGGCTTGATCATCGCGCGGTTGCCCGCAGCGAGGATGCCCGCCATCGGCACCATCACCATGCCGACCGGGAAGTTCCACGGCGCGATTATTCCGACCACGCCCTTGGGCTGATAAACCACCTCGGCCTTGGCGCCCAGCAAGCCGAGCGGGAACATCGCCTTGCGCCGCTCGTTGCGCGACCAGCTTTCGAAATGCTTGCGCGAATGTTTGAGCGCACCGACCGAGGGCATGATGTCAGTCATCAGGGTCTGTTCGGTGCTGCGATGGCCGAAATCGGCCGAAACGGCTTTGGCGAACTCGTCCTTGTAGTCGATCAGCAACGCGATCGCCCGGTCGATCCGGTCACGCCGTAAAGACATGGCTTCGGGCAAAGCTGCGGTAAATGCGGCGCGCTGGCTGGCAAGGACATTGTCCATTCGCGCGAGTTCGGTGGTGGACATGATGCTCTCCCGTTTCGATTTGCCACTCTCTTTCCCCAGCGCGCGACAATTGGCAAGGTTCCATGCTAACGTATGCATGATTGCCAATGCCGCAGCGCAACATTAAGCGACACGGAAATCCCTTGGCCCACCCCAGAAAGGCGCAACGCCATGACCCAGCTTTCCGCAAACGATCCGATCGTCATCCTCTCTTATGCCCGCACCCCGATGGGCGGGATGCAGGGAGTGCTGTCCGATGTTTCGGCGACCGATCTGGGCGCGGCCGCGATCCGCGGTGCTGTGGCGCGCGCGGGAATTGACGGCGCAGATGTGGAACGGGTCTATATGGGCTGTGTGCTGCCGGCGGGGTTGGGCCAGGCTCCTGCCCGCCAGGCAACAATCAAGGCGGGGCTCCCGAAGTCGGTCCAGGCTACCACGGTCAACAAGGTCTGCGGATCAGGCATGCAAACCGTGATCATGGGCGCAGAGGCGCTCGCCTGCGGTTCGGTCGACATGGTGGTGGCGGGCGGCATGGAAAGCATGACCAACGCGCCATACATCCTCAAGAAGCATCGCTCGGGCGCGCGGATCGGGCACGATACTGCCTATGACCATATGTTCCTCGATGGGCTGGAAGATGCCTATGAGGCGGGCCGAGCCATGGGTACATTCGCGCAGGACACTGCCGATGCTTATCAGCTGACCCGCGAGGCGCAGGACAGCTATTCGATCGAATCGCTCCGCCGCGCCCAAGCCGCCATCAGCGAGGGCGCGTTTATCGATGAAATCGTGGCTGTCACCGTGGTTAGTCGCGCAGGCGAGAGCGTTGTCGATACCGACGAGCAGCCCGGTAAGGGCCGACCCGACAAGATCCCCACCCTGAAGCCCGCCTTCGCCAAAGACGGCACAATCACTGCCGCCACATCCAGCTCGATCTCGGACGGTGCCGCCGCGCTTGTTCTTACGCGCGCCAGCGTTGCAGCGGCCAAGGGCATGGCCCCGGTGGCAAGGATAATCGCCGTTGCGGCCCATGCGCAGGAACCCAAAGATTTTACTACCGCCCCGGTCGGCGCGATCAACAAGGTGCTGGACAAGGCTGGCTGGACCATGGCCGACGTCGATCTGTTCGAAGTCAACGAAGCCTTTGCCTGCGTTGCCATGTTTGCAATGCATGACCTGGGCATTGCGCATGACAAAATCAACGTCCACGGCGGCGCGACGGCGCTTGGCCATCCGATCGGCGCTTCGGGTGCGCGGATCATGACGACGCTGATTGCGGCGCTGAAACGGCACGGTAAGACCAAGGGCGTTGCCAGTCTATGCATTGGCGGCGGTGAAGCTACGGCGGTGGCGCTCGAACTGATCTGATCCGCCAGCGCCTGGGGTCAGGGTTCCCCCGCTCCCCACAACCGGGCCTGGCGCACATATCCGCGGCGATCGCCGATTGAGAACTGGCACCAGCCCCCGCTGCAATCACCCAGCAGGCCGACCACGCCGGGCTCAACCCGCCACAACAGCCTGGCCCCGGGATCACCCTTGTCGCGCATTTCGGCCAGCCCTTTGCCGCTCACCACGGCGCCACGCTCCCGGGTCAGGAAGCGTGACATCATCCAGCCCTGGTTGCCGACCGAATCCTGCACCAGCCGCCAGCCATCCTTGAGCCGGATGACCTTGAGCGGCAGATGCTGGCGATGATAAACCCACATGATCCGGTAATCCTCGCCCGGTCCAACGCGAAGATTAACCTCGTCCGAGCGGATTGATGCCCAATAGGGTGTCTTGGTATTATCAGCCGCAACCGGGACAGCCGCCCCCAAACCGATGCTGCAGAAGATCAGGAAATGCCGTAGTTTCATGGCTTGCCGATAGCGGCATTTGCCCATCGGGTTCAAGGCCGCTTGACCAGCTGCCCACACGCGGC
>JBKJTN010000184.1:0-4593 GCA_046590275.1 Novosphingobium sp. | reverse complement strand
TTCGGCATCCGCTTTTCCAACCTGACCTATCGCGGGGTTTTGACCGGCGGACCCTATCGTTTCACCCGTCACCCGGCCTATCTGTCCAAGAACAGTTTCTGGTGGCTGGCGGCACTGCCGTTTCTGGTCACCAATGGCTCGATGGTCGATGCAATTCGCAACACCTTCTTCCTCGTCTGCGTTAGCGCGATTTATTACTGGCGCGCCAGAACCGAGGAAAAGCACTTGCTGTCGGAAGACCCCAAATACCGCGAATACTATGACTGGATGGCGCAAAATGCGCTGATCACCCGCAGTTTCAGCCGGTTGGGCAGGCTGCTGCGGGGGAACCGGATGGTTACGTCGTCCCGGACTTGATCCGGAGCGACGGAATTCTCACAGCACCGCCGAACCATTTACCACGTAAACCGTGATCGCCCGGCCGGACAGCCCAAGCGCAGTCCGCTCCTCTCCCCAAACGCGCATGTGATCCGTGACCATATGCGCGTCGAGCTGAGCGCGGCTGTGCCAGACTTCGCTGACCCGGATCAGGCCCGGATCGAGTACATCCTCGGCGTAGTTATATTCAATGCAGCCGTCCTCGTTGCGGGTCGCTTCCATCACTTTGCGCATCGAGGGCCGCGCCGCTTCCATGTTTTCAGGCGGCATACGGAACTGACCGATCACGGCAATCATCAGAAACTCTCCTCATAGACACGGGTGATGTCACCCGCCCATTCGCCGTGGAATTTGTCGAGCAGGTGCTGCGCCGGGACTGTCCCGCTGGCGACGATATCGTCAAGCGGACCAAGGAAGCCGGTTTCATTGTCGCCTGCGCTGTTGAGCTGGCCGCGCGCGGCAAGGCCTGCCCGGCTGATCGCCAGCACCTCGGCAGCTATATCGCGCAGGGTTCCGCCGCCTGGAAGCGGCGCATCGAGGCCGAGCTTGGGCACCGACGCACGCAGACGTTCGCGTCCATCCATGTCCCAATCCTTGACCAGATCCCAGGCGGCATCAAGCGCGGTCTGATCATACAACAGCCCAACCCACAGCGCCGGCAGCGCGCAGATCTTGTTCCACGGGCCGCCATCGGCGCCGCGCATTTCGAGAAAGCTCTTGAGCCGCACCTCGGGAAAGGCAGTCGACAAATGATCGACCCAGTCGCTCTCGCGCGGCAGCTCGCCGGGCAAGGCGGGCAGCTTGCCGGCCAGAAAGTCGCGAAAGCTTTGCCCGGCCGCATCGATGTATCTGCCGTCGCGGTAGACAAAATACATCGGCACATCGAGCATGTAATCGACATAGCGCTCATAGCCGAAGCCATCTTCGAACACGAACGGCAGCATGCCGGTGCGGGCCGGATCGGTGTCTGACCAGATGTGGCTGCGGTACGAGAGATAACCGTTGGGCTTGCCTTCGGTGAACGGTGAATTGGCGAACAGCGCGGTGGCGAGCGGTTGCAGCGCAAGGCTGGTGCGGAACTTCTTCACCATGTCGGCCTCGCTCGAATAATCGAGATTGACCTGGATGGTGCAGGTCCGCAGCATCATGTCGAGGCCCATGCTGCCAACGCGCGGCATATGCCGCAGCATGATCGCATAGCGGCCCTTGGGCATCACCGGCAGCTCGTCACGGCGCTTGTCGGGCCACATGCCAAGGCCGAGGAAACCCTTGCCGGTGCGCGCGCCAATTGCCTTGACCTGATCAAGGTGACGGCCGGTTTCGGCGCAGGTCTGGTGCAGATTTACCAGCGGCGCGCCCGAAAGTTCCAGCTGTCCGGCTGGTTCAAGGCTGATTGCACCGTCCTCGCCGGACATGGCGATCACGTTTCCACCTTCCATCACCGGTTCCCAGCCGTAATCGGTCATCGCCAGCAGCATGTCGCGAATGCCGCCGGGCTCGTCATAGGAAGGTGCGTGGTGATCGCCGGTGCAATAGACCAGCTTTTCGTGTTCGGTTCCGATCCGCCAGCGCTCGCGCGGCTTTTCACCCTTGGCCATCGGGGCGATCAATTGATCGCGGCTTTCGATCAAAGGTTCGTTGCGATCTGAAACCTGTTTGGTGCTCATTTTTCGCGGGGTAATGTTTTGTGCCCCTCGGTGCCAGTCAAATTTTTCCAGTCACCGGAAACCGCCATCCACAGCGCGGTTGCAGCGATTGCGGCAGTCTCGGCGCGCAATATGCGTGGGCCAAGGCTGATCGGGCGCGCTTGGGGGTGGTTGCGGACCGCCGCTCGCTCAGCCTCGTCGAAACCGCCTTCGGGACCGATCAGGAGCCCCGCCGGGCCGGGATTGGCTACAAATGCTGCGGCAGCCGGTTCGCCGCCGTTCTCGTCGGCGAAGAACAACACGCGGCCCGAAGCCCAATTGCGCAGCAGGCCATCCAGCTTCACCGGCGCGGCAAGTTCGGGCAGCGCGGTGCGAGCGCATTGCTCGGCCGCTTCGGTAGCTATTGCAGCGGCGCGCTCGGGATTGAGCTTGTCGGCCACGCAGCGCCGGGTGATCACTGGCTCAATCCGCCGCACGCCGAGCTCGGTCGCCTTTTCCAGCACCAGATCGAAATTGGGCTTCTTGATGAGCGCGACGCAGAGCGTGAAGTCCGGCACTTCCTCGCGCGCGCGGAGCAGCACCTCGGGCATCAGCAGCACATCGCGTTTGCCTGTGGCTGTCACCCGCGCGGCCCATTCGCCGGTGATGTTGTCGCACACAATGACGGCGTCTCCCGCCGACACGCGCATCACCTTGGTCAGGTAATGCGCCTGCGATCCTTCAAGGGATACGGCGTTACCGGCCGCCAGCGGGGCGGCAACGAACAGGCGCGGTGCGCTTTTGGGCGGCCATGCGGGAATAGCGGGCATAGCGACGCTCTAGCCGATCGGCAGACGCAGGGCTATGTCGACGATATGACCGCTGACATCGTCCCTGACACCCAGCACCACGGCCTTGTTGCCGCGCTGCCCCAGCCATTGCGCAATTTTGCGCTGCTCGCCCGGTTCGACCGGCCGATCGGCTGGTGGTTGCTGTTCTGGCCGTGCGCCTGGGGTGTGCTGCTGGCGGGCGGCGAGAAGCGCTGGGATCTGTTGGCGTGGCTGCTGCTGGGGGCAATCGCGATGCGCGGAGCTGGCTGCGTCTATAATGACATCGTCGATGCTGATCTCGACCGGCAGGTTGCCCGTACCGCAACGCGTCCGGTGGCTAGCGGCGCGATTGGCAAGCGGGCGGCGTGGGTCTGGCTTCTGACGTTGTGCCTGATCGGTCTGATCGTGCTGCTGCAACTGCGCTGGGAGGCGCAAGCAGCGGCGCTCGCCAGCCTGGCTCCAGTCGCCGCTTACCCGTTCATGAAGCGGATCACCTGGTGGCCGCAGGCGTGGCTGGGGCTGGTGTTTAGCTGGGGCGCACTGGTCGGCTGGACCGCCCTGCGCGGCGATCATCTCGAAGTGCTGGCCGCGCTTTATGCCGGGAGCATCTGCTGGGTAATCGGTTATGACACGATCTACGCGCTGCAAGACCGCGAGGACGATGCGCTAGTCGGTATCCGTTCCAGCGCCCTGGCGCTGGGTACGCGGGTACAGAGCGGGGTTGCCGGATTTTATAGCCTGGCGGTGGCGCTCTGGGGGCTGGCAGTGTGGCTGCTGCGGGGGGACTGGCTGGCGCTGCTCGCCCTGTTGCCGGTGGGGCTGCATCTGGTCTGGCAAGTGCTGACGCTCGACGTGAATGATCCGGATAACCCGCTCGCCCGGTTTCGTTCCAATCGCTTTGCCGGGCTGCTGATGGCGCTGGCCTGCTGGGTTGTCGGAAACGCATGAGCATTGCAAATCGCTGTGGGAGAATGATGATGCGCCTGATTTTGGTACTCGCTGCCGGTGCCGCCTTGGCTGGTTGCCAGCCTGCGGCGGACCAGCAACCTGTCGCGGAGGAGACAACGACCTCGGCGGAAAAAGCGACGCCGCAGGCAACAGCCATCCCGCAGGCAACAGCGCCTGCTCCGGCCGAAGAACGTTTCGTGGCGCTTGGTACGGAGCCCTTTTGGTCGGTTGAGGTTTCGCCGGGGCAATTGCGCTATTCGACCCCGGAGGACATTCCCGGCGAAATCTTTGATGCCCTGCGCAGCGAGGACGGCGCTGGCATCGCCTACATCGGAACGCTCAAGGGGCAGAAGGCCGCGTTGCGGATCGCGGCCGGGGAGTGCAGCGATGGGATGTCGGATACGGTTTATGCCTACCGCGCGACATTCACGCTGGCTGCTCAGGAGTTGCGCGGTTGCGCCCGAGAGGGCAAGCGCGGCGACAAGCGCTGATGTGCAACCTCTACCGCATGACCAAGGGCGTCGATGAAATCGCCCGGCTATTCGCGGCCGAGCCGGATCGCGGCGCCAATTTCGCCGAAGAAGTTTATCCGGGCTATCCCGGACTTGTCGTGGCAGAGGGCCGCGCCCGGGCGATGAACTGGGGCTTTCCGCTGATCCTCACCGGCAAGCAAGGCCAGAAGCTGAAGCCCAAGCCGGTCACCAATGCGCGCGAGGACAAGCTCCACACTGCTTTCTGGAGCGACAGTTTCACCCGCCGCCGCTGCCTGATCCCGGTCAGCGCCTGGGCAGAGCCGCAGGGCAAGCCCGGCC
>JBKJTN010000105.1:0-4998 GCA_046590275.1 Novosphingobium sp. | reverse complement strand
GCAACATGGGGATCGTCGCCGGGATCGAACTCGAACCCCGCCCGGGCGCCCCTGGCAAACGCGGCATGGAACTGTTCCACAAATGCTTCGACAACGGCCTGCTGGTCCGCGCAACCGGCGACATCATCGCGCTGTCGCCGCCGTTGATATTGGAGAAGGCGCATATTGATGAGATGATCGGGCGGATTGCGGAGTTGGTCGAGGGGGTGGATTAGTCAGAAGTCGACAGCGTAGCCCTTTGGGGGATTGCTGACTGGTGCCTTGCATCTGTCTAAAAAAATCTGCAGATTGCGGGCAAGGCTTACAGGCAGAGTTGTTATCGCGTATCGCGATATAAGAGCAAGATGTTGGGAGGTGATGCTTCCTTGCATATCTTAATGCATGATGATGGTCATTTGATGATTATCATGATGATCCGCATAGGAGTGCCTGTAAGCCACTTAATTTAGGGGGTGGCGTGTCAAGTCTGGTGAAGTTGCAAGCTGCGAAATCGCTGGATGATGTCGCAGCTCTACTCGGGTTCAAACCGGCAAGCCTCACCTATATCCTCTATCGGATGCCGGATGCCCAAAAATACACAGAGTTCGAAATTCCCAAGCGCAGTGGTGACATGCGCAAGATCCTGGCACCCAACGTCAAACTTAAATTGCTCCAGCGACGCGTTGCCAACCTACTATATCTTTGCCTCGCGGATATTGACAAGGCTGGCAGGCCACGTCGCCCAGTCTCGCATGGATTTGCCAGATCACTTTCGATCGTCACCAATGCGTCGGTCCATAAACGTCGCCGCTATGTCCTAAATCTCGATCTCAAGGATTTCTTCCCTTCCATCAATTTCGGTCGCGTGCGCGGTATGTTGATGAAGGACAAGCGATTCCAGCTCGATGCTAAAGTGGCAACCGTCTTTGCGCAAATTGCCTGTCACGACCATGTGCTGCCGCAGGGCAGTCCTTGCTCGCCGGTTCTCTCGAACATCATCGCGCATTTGCTCGACATCAGGTTAGTAAGATTGGCCAAGGCCAATCGTTGCACATATTCGCGCTATGCCGACGACCTCACTTTTTCGACCGGTCTCAAAGAGTTTCCGGCGGACCTAGCGAGTCCGGTAGCCGGATCGGAAGGTGATTGGGTGCTGGGCGACGTTCTGACCAAGGAAATTCAGAAGGCCGGTTTCGAAATCAACGACAAGAAGACTAGAATGCAGGTCCGGGGCTCGCGGCAGGTGACAACTGGCCTGCTCGTCAATGAGAAGGCCAATATCCGTCCCGAATATTATCGCGGCGCCCGGGCCATGTGCTGGTCATTGTTCAATACCGGCTCCTATTATCGGATGG
Organism: Novosphingobium sp.; assembly: GCA_046590275.1. Lineage (GTDB taxonomy): Bacteria > Pseudomonadota > Alphaproteobacteria > Sphingomonadales > Sphingomonadaceae > Novosphingobium. The sequence goes on along the minus strand of JBKJTN010000105.1, from coordinate 3,664 downwards.
TTCCCGCGACCCTCACTGGAGGGAAGCCCGCCGACCCTGACATTAAGGATGTGCCTCCCACGCTCGCCCAGTTGGAGGGTATCCTTGGCCATATTCATTATGTCCGCAATGTGGTCGACAAACGCGACAGCGTCGAAAAGAAGAAACACACAACCGCAACGCGCAGGTTGTTTGCACGCTTTCTTTTCTACAAAAATTTCGTTAACCTCGATAAGCCGCTTGTTATTCCGGAGGGGAAATCAGATTCCATCTATCTGCGGGCCGCGATCGAGAACCTGACAGCCTTTCATCCGAAACTCGGAACCATCGAAAATGGCAAGCTGAAACCCGCTACACGGTTTATGAGCTATTCCCGCATGATCCATGATGTGCTGCAACTCGGTGGTGGTACGGGTGATTTCAAGCACTTCATCCGCACGTATCAGGACAACCTTAAGACGTTCCGGCACCGTCCGCTTGCGCATCCCGTGATCGTGTTAATCGACAATGATGGTGGGGCCGACGACCTCTTCAAGTTTCTGAAGGGCAATAGCGCTCCGGGGATATCGCACACCTCTGCTGATCTGTTTTATCGCCTGGCAGTCAATCTCTATCTCGTGAAAACACCCGAAACTGGCACAAACGGCATCACCTGTATCGAGGATCTGTTCGATGAGAGCCTGACCGCCACCGAAATTGAGGGTAAGGTTTTCGATCCAGATAAAAAGCATGGCGAGGCCGGGAAATATGGAAAAGTAGTCTTCGCCGAAAAAGTCGTTCGTCCTAACGCTGCCACAATCGACTTCTCGAAATTCAACGCACTGCTTGAGCGCCTCGCAGCCGTGCTTGACGATTATGCCGCAAATCCGGGCGTTATGCCATAACAGTCGATGTCGGGCTATCTTCACGAAAGGCAGGGCGGGGGCCGCCCGATTTTCCTCTTCTACGGCATTCTTAGGCGCAAAGCCGCCGAGGCACGTCAATTGAACGAATCGCAGGTTTCGGGAACTCGCTGGAATGGTGGGTACGTCCAACCTGAGCGCGATTCCTTTCAGAGCCAAAATCCCTCTACCCCACCAAAACAATCTTCCCCACATGCCTCTTCGTCAAAAACGCCTCTTGCGCCGCGACGATCTCGGCCAGCGGGAATGTCGCCGCGAGCAGCGGCTTGATCTCGCCGCGCTCGATGTAGCCGATCAAATTGGGGAACACCTCTGGCTCGAGGATGGTGCAGCCCAGCAGGCGTAGGTCCTTTAGGTAAAGCGTGCGCAGGTCAAGATCAACAATCGGGCCGGATATGGCTCCTGCCACGCCGTAACGCCCGGCGCGTTTGAGGCTGTTCAGGATGCTGGCAAATCCGGCCCCGCCGACGATATCTACGGCGGCGTCGAAGTGTTCGGGGCCGAACAGCGCGGCTAGATCAGCGTCGCGCGGGATAACTTGAGTCGCACCCAAGGCGCACACCGCCTCGGCCTTGTCGGCCCCCGCCATCGCCGTCACTTGCGCGCCGCGCCGCTTGGCAAGCTGCACGGCGGCGGAGCCGACCCCGCCTGAGGCTCCGGTAATCAGCACCTGCTCGCCAGCTTTCAGTGCGATCCGGGTCAGCATGTTTTCGGCCGCCGAGTAAGCGCAGGGGAAGCTGGCGAGCTCGGCATCGCTGAGCGTGCTGTTTATTGTGTGGGCATGGGCCGATGGTGCGCGGGCATAGTCTGCGAAGGCTCCATCAACCTCAGAGCCGAAATAGATCGCATCAAACGCGCCCGCGCCGCGAAACACCGGCTCGACCAGCACGCGCGTGCCAATCCGCGCTGCGTCAACGCCAGCGCCCACCGCCACGATCCGCCCGCAGGCGTCCGCACCCTGGATGCGCGGGAACTGGAACGCCGTGCCTGCCCAGCCATCATCCTGCGCCCCGGCAATGCCACTGGCCCCGCCCACCTCGGTCGCTTCGGCCACGGCCTTGGAATACCAGCCGATCCTTGTGTTGATATCGGTATTGTTGACCCCCGCCGCGCCGATCCGGATCAGCACCTCACCCGGGCTGGGCACTGGCACCGGCACATCATGGCGCAGCGCAAGCCGATCGAACCCGCCATTGCCGGTGAGCAGCACCGCGCGCATGACGGCGGGAATTGTCACCCCGCCCGGCTCAATCGGCGCGCTCCAGGCCGAACTGGTGCAGATACCATTGCTGGAACTTGATCACGCTGCCCTCCTGATCGGAATAGCGGCCCGGGCGATAGCGGCTGGACATGATCCCGGCCTGATTGTTCTCGGTAATCACTTTGTCCTGGGTGGTGGTGGCGTGATAGCCCCAGATCATCTTGTCGATATCGATCTGATCCTCGCTGGCGCGGCCATCCACCAGCCAGATCATCTCGACGTCCGTCCGCAAGGCCGCGCGCGGAGTGAACAGGAACAGGATCGCGAAATGATCGTCTGCGACGATCTGGCTGAATGGGCTGAAGCTGAGGTGCATGCGTCCACCATCGGGGCGAACGCGCTTGCCCATCAGCGGCGCAGGCGCGGTGCCGTCCTGCGTTTCTGCGGCCCAGCCTTCCTTGTTCATCCTCTGCATCAGCAGGCGTAAATGGCTGCTCGAGGGGGGCTCGTCGATGTTGCCGATCGGACGACCGACCGCGCTTGCACGGGTCTCCCAGGCCTTGAGCTTGGGGATGAAGCTGGCGACTGCGGCCGCCGGTCCCGAACTCGGTCCGGCCCCCACCGCGACGATCGATTCCGCCGCGTGGATCGAACAGAATTCGGGGTGTGACGGAACGCAGTGATAGCATTCGAAGAAATTCTCGACGACCAGCTTCCAGTTCGCATCGGTCGGGTAGCTGCCGGCGTGCGCGATCCGGGCATCGGCGATCCCGTGATAATCGAGGATCGCCCCCATATCGCCAAAGGTCCCGTCGAAATCGACTGGCTCGCCTTCGCTCAGATTGATGAAAATCAGCCCGTGAAACACCCGGATACGGCAGGAAAATAGGCTGTTTTCGGACTTGTCGAAGTCCTCGGGCATCAGCCGCGCCGAAATCAGCCGCCCATCGAGGCCGAACGTCCAGGCATGATAGGGGCAGACGAGGCGCGGTGTGTTGCCGCTTTCGGCCTGACACAGGGTCGAACCGCGATGGCGGCAGACGTTGAAGTAGGCGCGGACCCTTTCGGCATTCTCGCGGATGATGATGATCTGCTCGACGCCGATCCTGAACAGGAAATAATCGCCCTTGTTCGGAACCTTCGAAACATGTCCGGCGAGGATCCATTTCTGGCTGATCACCTGGTCCATATCGGCCTTGAACACCGCATCGCTGGTGTAAAATTCCTGCTCGAAGCTGTAGCCGACGCGGGTATTGCCGGCGAGACGCTGCATCGTGGCGAGCGGTGTTTCACTCATCAGATTTTGATCCGCGCATTGGTGGGGTCGTATAACGGCTTGAGCGTTGCGGTGGCCGGATAGCGCACCCCGGCGATCTCGATCTCATAGTCGTCTGCGCCGATCGCCCCCACGACGCCGCCATCGGCTGCGGTGACATAGCCCAGCCCGCAAGCGGCGCCCAGGGTATGGGCATACATCCCTGAGCGGATATAACCGGCGATCCGGTCCCCCTGCCAGATCGGTTCATTGTGATAGAGCATCGGATCGGGTGATTTGAGCAGGAACTGGACCAGGCGCTGCTTC
>JBKJTN010000098.1:0-8731 GCA_046590275.1 Novosphingobium sp. | reverse complement strand
CCATCCCGGCTTTGAGGAAGCCCACACCCTTGTGGTACTCGACCCCGTCGATCGACCAAGCCCGTTTGGGCAGACCGAGTTCCTTGAACACCTCCCGCCCGAAATAACCCTGGAAGGCCATATTGTGGACCGTCATCACAGACGGCACCAGGCCGCTTCCGGGCAGCGGCGCAAAGCGCAGGTAAGCCAGCGCCATCGCTGCCTGCCAGTCATGCGCGTGGACCAGATCGAACTTGCGGCCCTTGATCAGGCCGCCCGCCAGATCCGCCGCTGCCCGGCCCAAGGCAGCAAACCGCCGCCAGTTATCGGGCCAGTCCTTCCCGCCCGGATCGGCGTAGGGGCTGCCCTCGCGCGCATATAGTGCCGGCACGTCGAGCACGATCAGAGGCTGTTCACCCAGCCTTCCCGCAACCAGGCGAGCCGGTTGGCCGAACAGATCGTCATAGCGATGCAGCACCTTGCCGCGCCTGACTGCCGCCATCACCGCAGGGAAACCCGGCAGCAGCGTCGTCAGGCTGACCCCGTGCAGCGCAAGAGCCGCAGGCAACGCCCCGGCGACGTCAGCCAGCCCGCCGGTCTTGACCAGCGGCACCGCTTCCGAAGCGACCGAGAGAACATTTAACGGCATCGTCAGGCCTTGAGTTGCTCGATCATGCTGCGAGTGATCAGGCACACACCATTCTCGCTGCGGCGAAAGCGCCTGGCATCGAGCTCAGGGTCCTCGCCAACCACCAGTTCTTCCGGGATACGGACCCCGGAATCGATGATCACCCGGCTGAGCCGCGCACCGCGTCCGATATTGCAATGCGGCAATATTACTGCCTCATCGACAGCCGAAAAGCTGCCCATTTTTACCCCGGTGAACAATAGGCTGCGCTTGGCCACCGCGCCAGACACGATACAGTCCTGACTGATCAACGAAGAGATCGCCATGCCCCGGCGCCCGTCCTCGTCGTGGACGAACTTGGCTGGGGCTGCGATGATCTGGTCAGTCCAGATCGGCCAGTCGCGATCATACAGATTAAGTTTGGGTACCGTATCGGTCAGATCGAGGTTGGCATCGAAATAGGCGTCGATGGTTCCGACATCGCGCCAGTATTCTTCGATTTGTTCAGCGGCGCGGACGCAGCTGTCAGTAAAACGATGAGCGACCGCCTTCCCGTGCTTGACGATATAGGGAATGATATCGCCGCCGAAATCACGATTTGATCCCGGTGTGTCGGCATCGCGGCGGAGCTGCTCGAACAGGAACTGGGTTTCAAATACGTAGATCCCCATCGAGGCCAGCGCGTGATCGGGATCGCCCGGAATACCGGGAGGATCGGCAGGTTTTTCGACGAACGCAGTGATGTTGCCCTTCTTGTCGGCCGCCATCACGCCAAACCCGCTGGCCTCTGCGCGTGGCACTACCAGGCAGCCCACGGTGACATCCGCGCCCGAGTTGACGTGCTGTTGCAGCATCAACTCGTAATCCATCTTGTAGATGTGATCGCCCGCAAGGATCACCATGTACTTGGGCATGTAGGACTGGATGATGTCGATGTTCTGGAACACCGCATCGGCGGTGCCCTCGTACCACAGCAGCTCGGAAATACGCTGCGAGGCGGGAAGAATGTCAAAGCTCTCGTTGCGTTCCGGGCGCATGAAATTCCACGCCCGGTTCATGTGGCGGATCAGCGAATGCGCCTTGTACTGGGTTGCCACGCCGATCCGGCGGATGCCCGAATTGATCGCGTTCGATAGCGCAAAATCGATGATCCGCGACATGCCGCCAAAATAGACCGCCGGCTTGGCACGCCGGTCGGTCAGTTCCATTAGTCGGCTGCCACGCCCGCCGGCCAGTACATAGGCCATGGCGTCACGCGCCAGCGGTGCTTGTCTCTTCTCTGTCATCGCTCCCCTTCCCGATGCCTGTTGGCATTTACCCTACAAATTCGAACATCAGTGTCGCCAGCGGCGGTAGCACGACATGCGCGGCGCCATCCTTGGCGGTGATCTCGCCCAGATTGCCCTTGCCGCTGCCACCATACACTTCCGCGTCGCTGTTCAGCACTTCGCGCCATTGACCGTCGCGGGGCAAAGGCAGGCGATAGTGATCGTGGAGCGCCGGGGTCATGTTGCTGATCACCGCAATCGGAGACGCACCCGGTGCTTTGCGCAGCCAGGCAAAGACCGAAGCGGCGGCATCGTCGACCACCAACCACTCGAAACCCTCCGCCTCGCAGTCGCGGGCGTGAAGCGCAGGCTTTGCCCGGTAAACGGAATTGAGATCGCACACCAGCCGATGCACCCCGGCGTGTGCCGGTGCGTCGAGCAGGTCCCAATCAAGCGCGCGTTCCTCGCTCCATTCGCGGGCTTGCGCGAACTCCTGTCCCATGAACAGCAGCTTCTTGCCCGGATAACCCCACATCAGGCCGTAATAAGCGCGCAGATTTGCAAACTTCTGCCAATCGTCGCCGCTCATTTTGCCCAGCAGCGAACCCTTGCCGTGGACCACCTCGTCGTGGCTCAGCGGCAGGACGAAGTTTTCGCTGAAGGCATAGACCAGCCCGAAGGTTATCTCGGCGTGATGGTATTTCCGGTGGACCGGGTCACGCGCCATATATTGCAGCGTGTCATGCATGAAGCCCATGTTCCATTTGAACCCGAATCCCAATCCACCTTCATGAACCGGCTTGGACACCCCCGGCCATGAGGTGGATTCTTCGGCAATCGTCACAATCCCGGCGTGGCTGCCATAGAGCGCCTTGTTCATCGTCTGGAGAAACTCGACCGCCTCCCAGTTTTCCCTTCCGCCCTGCTCGTTGGGGATCCATTCGCCCGCCTCGCGGCTGTAATCGCGGTAGAGCATCGAGGCGACAGCATCGACGCGCAGGCCATCAACATGGTAATGTTCGGCCCAGAAAAGCGCATTGTTGACGAGGAAGCTTGCGACCTCGCGTCGACCAAAATTGTAGATTGCCGTTTTCCAGTCGGGATGGAAACCGAGCCGCGGATCTTCGTGCTCGTAAAGCGCGGTGCCGTCGAAATGGGCCAGCCCATGGTCGTCGATTGGAAAATGCGCGGGGACCCAATCAATCAGCACCGAAATTCCGGCCCGATGCGCACCATCCACAAACCGGGCGAACCCGTCCGGTCCGCCGAACCGCGCCGAGGGGGCATAGAGCCCGGTCGTCTGATAGCCCCAGCTCGGATCGTAGGGATGTTCGCTGACCGGGAGGAACTCTATATGGGTAAAGCCCAACTCGAGCACATAAGGGATCAGCGTTTCGGCCATGCTGTCCCAAGTCTGGAACCAGCCGTGTCCGTCGCGTTGCCACGATCCTGGGTGAACCTCGTAAATCGACATCGGTTCGCGCCGCGCGTCGGCCTTGGCCCAGTGGGCGCGGTGCGCAGCATCGCCCCAATCGGGCTTGGCAGGCCGTGCGGTCAGCGAAGCGGTTGCCGGACGCAGTTCGGCTGCAAAGGCATAGGGATCGGCCTTCAGTGGCAGCACCGTTCCATCCGGTCCGACGATCCGGAACTTGTAGGCCCGTCCCGCCTCGATGTCGGGAATGAACACTTCCCACACCCCGATGTCGAGCCGCTTGCGCATCAGGTGACGGCGGTGATTCCAGTCGTTGAAATCGGCGACCACACTGACGAACTGGGCGTTGGGCGCCCAGACCGCGAAGTGCACCCCGCTCGCACCTTCATGCTCGATCAGTTGCGCGCCGAGCTTGTCGAACAGCCGCAGGTGCGTGCCCTCGGCGATCAGGAAATCGTCGGTTGGGCCCAGCACTGGGCCGAAGCTGTAAGCATCGGTGATCCACCACTCGTGCTCACCCGAAGTGCAGCGGTATTTAACCGGCTTTGGCGCGCCTGTGAGCTTACCCTCGAAAAGTCCGCGATGATCGACCCGCTTCAGTTTGCCGAGCTTCTTGCCTGTCAGATCATGCGCCTCGGCGGTTTCCGCGCCCGGCAATACCGCCCGAGCGAATACCCCATCCGGCCCCGCGTGAACGCCAAGCAGCGAGAAGGGATCGGCATGGGTCCCTTCAAGCAGTGCAGCAATGGCCTCTCCCGGTGGCTTCATGAGCCTTTAGACTTTCCAGATGTCCTTCGCATACTCCGCGATGGTGCGGTCGGACGAGAACCAGCCGACATTGGCGATGTTATGGATAGCGCTCTTGCGCCAACCCTTTTGGTTTTCCCAGCGCCGGTCGACCTCACGCTGCGCGGCGGCATAACTGTCAAAATCAGCGGCGAGCAGGAACCAGTCGCTGTCGTAGAGCCCATCCATCAGTCCGGTGTAGCGGTGCGGATCGTCGGGCGAGAACACGCCTGAGGAAATCGCTTCGATCGCCTGATGCAGTTCGCGGCTGCCTTCGATCACTTCGCGCGGGTTATAGCCATTGGCGCGCCTTTCGGCGACCTCAGCAGCCGTAAGCCCGAAGATCACGATATTCTCGTCGCCGACCCGGTCCTTGATCTCGATGTTCGCGCCATCGAGCGTCCCGATCGTGAGCGCACCATTGAGCGCGAACTTCATGTTGCCGGTGCCGGAGGCTTCCATTCCAGCGGTTGAAATCTGCTCTGACAGGTCCGCTGCGGGGATAATCCGTTCGGCCAGGCTGACGTTGTAATTGGGTACGAACACGACCTTCAGCAGCCCGCCCACCGAAGGATCGGCATTGACCCGCCGCGCGATGTCGTTCGCCAGTTTGATGATCAGCTTGGCGTTGTGGTAACTCGATGCGGCCTTGCCGCCGAAGATTTTCACCCTTGGCACCCAGTCGCGTTCGGGGTGGCTGCGGATCTGAGAGTAGAGCGCGACGGTCTCAACCAGATTGAGCAACTGGCGCTTGTATTCGTGAATGCGTTTGATCTGCACATCGAACAGCGCATCCGGATTGAGCCGGATCCCGGTCAGGTCATTGAGGTGGCTGGCCAGTGCAACTTTGTTGGCGCGTTTGACCTCGGCAATCCGTTCGCCCAGCGCCGCATCGCCAGCCAGATTATTAAGCGCCGTCAGTTCCTCGGCATCATCAAGAAACTTGTCGCCAATCGCATCGCGCAAGGTCGCCGTCAGGCCCGGATTGCACTGTTGGAGCCAACGACGCGGGGTAACGCCATTGGTCTTGTTATTGATCTTGCCCGGATAGAGTTTGTGCAAGTCCGCAAACACCGTGGTCTTCATCAGTTCGGTGTGCAGCGCCGCAACGCCATTGACGCTGTGGGCCCCGGCAAAGGCAAGATTGGCCATCCGCACCCGCCGGTCGCCGCCCTCGTCGATCAATGAAATCGCCGAGATCTCGACCTCGTTCATCTCGCGCTTGCGGGCTTCGCGCAATACGCGCGAGTTGATCGCGTAGATGATCTGCATGTGACGCGGCAACAATCGCTCGAACAATGGTAACGGCCAGCTTTCCAGCGCTTCGGGCAGCAGGGTGTGGTTGGTGTAGCCGACCGTGCGCCGGGTTAGCTCCCACGCCTCATTGAATTCAAGCGCGTGGACATCGACCAGCAAACGCATGATCTCTGCCACCGCAACTGCCGGATGGGTATCGTTGAGCTGGATCGCGGCCTTGTCGGGCAAGGAGCGGACATCGCCGTAATGCTGGACATGGCGGCGGAAAATGTCCTGAATTGAGGCCGAAGTGAAGAAGTACTCTTGCCGCAGCCGCAATTCCTGCCCGGCAGGGCTCGAATCAGCCGGGTATAGCACCCGCACCAGGCTATCCGCGCGCATATCGTCAACCATTGCGCCGAAATGATCGCCGGCATTGAAGGCATCGAGCCTGATCGGATCGAGTGCGCTGGCGGTCCACAGCCGCAGTGTATTCACCCGCTTGCCGCGCCAGCCGACCACCGGCGTATCGACCGCTGTAGCCTCGACCGCTTCGGCCGGCAGCCATTCGACACTCTCGCCCTTGGCGACAACTTCACCGCCAAAGCCAATCCGGTAGCAACTCTCACGCCGCTCGAATTCCCATGGATTGCCGTGCGCCAACCAGGTCTCAGGGAGCTCGACCTGCCAGCCATCGTCGATCCGCTGGCGGAACATCCCGTTCACATAACGGATGCCGTAGCCGTAGGCCGGGATATCGAGGCTGGCGAGGCTCTCCATAAAGCACGCCGCGAGCCGTCCGAGCCCACCGTTGCCCAGCGCTGCATCGGGCTCAAGTTCTTCCAGCGCGGCGAGATCGAGGCCATGACTGCGCAGTGCCCGCTCCATCTCTCGCGTAACGCCCATGTTCGACAAGGCATCACGCAGCAGCCGCCCGATCAGAAACTCGAGGCTGAGGTAGTAAACCCGCTTGCCGTTGGTTTCATAGGTCCGCCGGGTGGACTCCATCCAGCGATCGATCACGTCGTCGCGCAACGCTAAAACCGTCGCGGTAAACCAGTCATGCGGTTTGGCGGCGCGCTCGTCTTTGCCGACCCGGTGACGCAGGACATCGAGAATCCGCGCCTCCAGCAGCTCGGCTTTGGGATTGGAAATGGCTGTCACGAACCCGAAACTCCCCGATAGCAAGACCAGTGCGAACCGGATCGGAGTCAGGCCCGGCACGCTGCAAAACGCTATTCAGCCATCTTCCCCACGCATTTCGACTATGCCGCCCGCGCAGCAGACGGCAACCGCTATTTTCTTCATGCAGTCGAATTCATTGTTGCATTTGGGGACGTCCGAGGTTGCCAAGCTTCGGGTCGGAGCCGATGCACAGCGGCGATGGTTACGGATGTGCGCCCGGGATTGCTGGAACTGGCCGAGGCTGCGGGCCTAGCGCGGCAGTGGCGAGACGTTGATGGGCGGGAGCGTGAAGTTTCCGGCCATGCGCTGGCGGCAATCCTTACTGCCCTTGGCCATTCGGTTGGCAGTGCGCAGAAAATCAAGGACAGCCTGGCCGAGTTGACCAACCGTGGGCGTGGCTTGCCACCGATGCTGGTCACCGAGGTCGGGCTGGCCACCCCTGTCTGGTCCCAGGCAGCCAATGCGGAGGTAACCGGCCAGGATGGTGCCACACAGCAGATCAGGATTACGGACGGAAATCTCGCGCCCATAGCCGAACCTGGCTACTACGATCTGGCGATCGGCGGTCAGACGCGCAAACTCGCGGTTGCGCCCCGGCATTGCCCGCTGCCGCCGGTTCAGGGTCGCAGGATGTGGGGGGCCTCTCTCCAGATCCCGGCCTTGCGCAGTACCTTGCCGCGCGCATTCGGAGGGTTTGGCGAATTGGCCGATGCAGCTCAAGTGCTGAGCCGGAGCGGCTGCGATGCGCTGGCGATCAACCCGGTGCACGCACTGTTCCCGGGCGTCGGCGAGGATTTCAGCCCATATTCGCCGTCCAGCCGCACCTTTCTCAACACCGCGATAGGCGATCCCGCTTTGCTCGGCCTCTCGGCGCTACCCAACGAGGATTCAGGTGAGTTTATCGACTGGCCCGCCGCTCTGCCGCAGCGGCTCGCCGATCTGCGCCAGATCTTTGCCCAGCTTGATACCGCTCAGCGCGCGAAGATTGCCCAAGCAAACGAAGCGGATGGATATGCCCTGCACCGCCACGCCGTGTTCGACGCGCTCGATTGTCACTTCCGCCCCCGCGGTGCGAAGGACTGGAGGGAATGGCCTGCCAGATATCGCCGTCCGGACGGTGAGGCGGTTGCGCGCTTCGCGAGTCAGCACGGAGGCGAGGTCGAATTCCACCTATTCGCGCAGTGGCTGGCCCGTGAAGGACTGGCAGTCGCGCAGCAGAAGGCCACCGAAGCCGGAATGGCAATCGGGCTGATCGCCGACCTTGCGGTGGGCGTTCATCCCGGCGGCAGCGACAGCTGGGCCATGCCCGGCGCCATGCTGCACGGGCTGACGATCGGTGCCCCGCCCGATCCGCTCGGGCCGCAAGGGCAGAACTGGTCGATCACCAGTTTTTCGCCTGCTGGCTTGCGCGAAAGCGGCTACGAACCGTGGATTGCGATGCTCCGCTCTGCGTTGCGCTCGGCGGGGGGTCTCAGGATCGACCACGCCTTTGGCTTGGCGCGCTTGTGGGTCATTCCCGAGGGCGGCGATTCAGCGCAAGGGGCCTACCTCAGCTATCCGTTTCTTGATCTCGTGCGGCTGCTCACGCTCGAAGCACACCGTGCCTCGGCCCTGATTATCGCCGAGGACCTTGGCACCAGCCCGTCGGGATTCACCCAGGCTGTATCCGAGCGCAACATGCTTGGCATGCGGGTTTTGTGGTTCGAACGGGCCGCCGATCACGGCTTCATCGGCGCGCATGACTATCCCTCCAACTGCGTTGCGATGACTGGAACGCACGATACCCCAACGGTTGCCGGCTGGTGGTCGGGGCGTGACCTTGACTGGGCCGAACGGCTGGGGCGTTTGCCAGCAGATACCGACCGCATAATGGCCGAGGAAATCCGCGACTGGGACCGGGGTTTGCTGTGGTCGACGATCGGCAACGGCAGCCAGCGGCCAGCGCCCGAAGTCACCGACCCGGTCGTTGTTGCCGCGCTGGAACATGTCGCGAAGTCGCCCGCAATATTAGCTATCGCACCCATTGAAGACTTGCTCGGAGCGACGGAGCAACCGAACCTGCCCGGCACAGTTGGCGAGCACCCCAATTGGCGCCGGCGACTGAGGTCGCCTCTGCAAGAGCTGCTGGATCACCCATCGACCCAAAAACGTCTGACGGCTGTTTCGGAGCGAAACTGATGGGAACCTACCCTGATACGGGCTCGTCAAAAATCGTCG
>JBKJTN010000006.1:0-20117 GCA_046590275.1 Novosphingobium sp. | reverse complement strand
TGCGCGGGCTGATGGCCAAGCCTTCGGGCGAGATCATCGAGACCCCGATCATCTCGAACTTCAAGGAAGGGCTGACCGTCCTTGAATACTTCAATTCGACCCACGGCGCGCGCAAGGGTCTGGCCGATACCGCGCTGAAGACCGCCAACTCGGGCTACCTCACCCGCCGCCTGGTCGACGTGTCGCAGGATTGCGTCGTCGTCGTCGAGGATTGCGGGACCGAGCGCGCGCTCGAGATGCGCGCGATCGTCCAGGGCGGCACCACCATCGCCAGCCTGGGCGAGCGTATCCTGGGCCGCACGCTGGCCGAGGACATGGTCGATTCCAAGACCGGCGAAGTCATCGCCAAGGACGGCCAGCTGCTCGATGAAGCCGCGATCCTCAAGATCGAGGCTGCGGGCATCCAGGGTGCGCGGATCCGTTCGCCGCTGGTTTGCGCGGCCGAACAGGGCGTGTGCGGCAAGTGCTATGGGCGCGATCTCGCCCGCGGCACCCCGGTGAACATCGGCGAGGCTGTCGGCATCATCGCCGCGCAGTCGATCGGTGAGCCGGGCACCCAGCTGACGATGCGGACCTTCCACATCGGCGGCGCGGCGCAGGTCAACGAGACCAGCCACCTCGAGGCGATCGCCGACGGCACCATCGTCCACCGCGATATCCCCACGATCATCGACAAGCGCGGACGTCGCCTCAGCCTCGCCCGCAACGGCGAGATCGTGGTGATGGACAACGAGGGCCGCGAACGCGCGCTCCACCGCGTCCCTTACGGCACCCACCTGCTCCAGGAAACCGGTGCCAAGATCGCGCTGGGCGAGCGCGTTGCCGAGTGGGATCCGTTCACCACCCCGGTAATCACCGACAAATCGGGCGTGATCAAGTACCAGGATCTGATCGATGGCCGCACGATGACCGAGCTGGTCGACGATGCGACCGGTATCGCCCAGCGCGTCGTCACCGAAAACCGCGGCACCAACCGCGGCAAGAAGGAAGATCTGCGTCCGCGCATTACCCTGCTTGACGAGGAATCGGGCGAAGCTGCCCGTTACCTGATGGCACCGGGCACGACGCTCTCGGTCGAAGATGGCCAGACGGTTCACGCTGGCGACATTCTTGCCCGCGCCAGCCGCGAAGCCGCCAAGACCCGCGACATCACCGGCGGTCTGCCGCGCGTTGCCGAACTGTTCGAGGCCCGCAAGCCGAAGGACAATTCGATCATCGCCAAGATCGACGGGCGGATCGAATTCGTCCGTGATTACAAGGCCAAGCGCAAGATTGCGATTGTCCCGGAAGAGGGCGATCCGGTCGAATATCTGATCCCCAAGAGCCGCGTGATCGACGTGCAGGAAGGCGATTTCGTCAAGAAGGGCGACAATCTGATCTCGGGCAGCCCCGATCCGCATGACATTCTAGAAGTCATGGGCGTTGAAGCATTGGCCGAATATCTGGTCGCGGAAATCCAGGAAGTTTACCGTCTGCAGGGCGTGAAAATCAACGACAAGCACATCGAGGTGATCGTTCGCCAGATGCTGCAGAAGGTTGAAATCACCGATGGCGGCGACACGACCTTGCTGGCTGCCGAACAGGTCGATTTCGAGGAAATGAACGAGTACAACGCAAAGTTGCTGCCGGGTCAGAAGCCGGCGGTTGGTAAGCCGGTGCTGCTTGGCATCACCAAGGCTTCGCTGCAGACGCGTTCGTTCATCTCGGCCGCCTCGTTCCAGGAAACCACCCGCGTGCTCACGCAGGCGGCGGTCGAAGGGAAGACGGATTCGCTGATCGGTCTGAAGGAAAACGTGATCGTTGGCCGTCTGATCCCGGCCGGTACCGGTGCGGGCATGAACCGTCTGCGGGTCACCGCCACCAGCCGCGATGCCGCGCTCCGCGCGCAGTATCGCAAGCTGCAGGAAAGCCTGATCGCGCCGGCGACCGCTGCTGAAGAGCACGCTGCCGAGCTCGCCCAGGGTCCGGAAGCGGCGATCGGTGACGATCCCTTGGCCGCGGTCGAAGGTGAAACCCATGGCCTCGACGCCGATGCCGGTGATTACCTGATCAAGGAAGACGGCGAGTAAGCCATCGGCCCAAGAACACAAAAAGGCCCCGTCGGAGCGATCCGGCGGGGCCTTTTTTGTTGCGGGCTAAACCTATGGTGTGGTCGCGATTTCTGAGCCGTGAAATGTTCCATTTCACTCGAAATCACTCTGGCGGTAGGCCATTCGCTCCAGCTCCGCAAAGGCAGTGAGCGCGGCGGGATCGGCAAACGGGGCAAGCTGGCTGATAAACACGCCTGCTACGCCGGCTGCCGGATCGATCCAGTAATAGCTGTTATAGATGCCCGCCCAGGCAAGGCTGCCGGGCGAGCGGCCTGCGGGGCCGGCCTCCGGATTGATCAGAAAGCCCAGGCCCCAGCCGGTATGCTGGCCAGGGATGTTGTCAAAGGGCAGGGCAAGATGGGGCATGGTGGTGCCCATATAGCCAGCCCTATGCTGGCCGATCTGGTTGCGGCCCATCTCGGCAACCGTCGACTGCTCAAGAACCCGTGCGCCATCCAACTCTCCGCCGCGCAAGATCATCCGCATGAAACGGGCGTAGTCGGGTGCGGTGGAGCTGAGGCCCGCACCGCCCGATTGAAACTCGCCTCCGCCAAGATTGGCTGCGATCACCTTAAGGCTGCCATCGGGATTGCGGACGTGAACCTTGGCGGCCCCTGCGGGCAGCGCGGGGCGAAATGCGGTGGTGTTCATTCCCAGCGGAGTGAGGATATTTTCGGCCAGATAATCGCCCAGCCGCGCGCCGGTAGCCGCTTCGATTGCCAGACCCACCCAGTCGGTCGAGATGCCATAATCCCAGCCTTCGCCGGGATCGAACAGCAACGGCATCTGCAAGGCGCTGACCGTGCCGGCACTCGGCATGCCGACCGTCTGGAAATAGCGCAGCACTTCTGGCTGGACGAAGGCATAGCCGAAGCCTGCGGTATGGGTGAGCAGGTGGCGCAGCGTCAACTGGCGCACCGCCGCGCGGGTCTGCACCGCGCCGTCCTCTGCAAACCCGGTCAGTACTTGTGGATCGGCAAGTTCGGGCAGGACTTCGCGGATCGGATCATCAAGCGTGAGGCGCCCCTGCTCGACTAGTTGCATCGCCGCGACCGAGACAATCGCCTTGGTCATCGAGGCGATCTGGCAAATCGTATCCTCGCGCATCGGTGTCCCAGCCAGCGCGTCGGCATGGCCGAAGGCGCGGGAGTAGCGCGTCCCCTCACGGCCGGTGATCTGGCACACGGCGCCCGGTAAATTGGCTGCGGCAAGGGCGGAAATGAGCTGGCTGTCGTCGATCATCGGTCTTGGCTAGCGCCTTGGTGCCGCGTAGGGAAGGCTCATGGCCGATACACTTACGATCACTCTCGCTCAGATGAACCAATCGGTCGGCGATATCGCCGGCAATGCCGCAGCCATGCTGGCCGCGCGCGAACGGGCCGAACTGGCAGGGGCGGATCTGGTGGTTTTCCCCGAAATGCAGCTGATCGGCTATCCGGCCGAAGATCTGATCCTCAAGCCCGCGCTGATCCAGCGCGCTGCCGCACAGCTGGAAAAGATGGCGGTTGCAACGCTCGATGGCGGTCCGGCGATGCTGGTCGGCAGTGTCTTCGTTCAGGATGGGGCGCTTTATAACGGCGTTGCGCTGCTTGATGGCGGCAAGATCGCGCAGGTCCGTTTCAAGCACGAACTACCCAATTACGGCACTTTCGACGAGGTGCGGTTGTTCGAATCCGGGCCGCTGCCCGAACCGATCGTGTTCCGCGGCGTGATGATTGGAATCCCCATTTGCGAGGATATCTGGCACCACGATGTCTGCCGGCATCTGGCGGATTTTGGCGCTGAGATTTTGCTGTCGCCTAATGCCAGCCCCTATGAGATCGATAAGGATACCCTGCGGATCGATGGCGTGGCCAAACGCCGTGCGGTCGATACTGGATTGCCGCTGGCCTATCTCAACCGGGTCGGCGGGCAGGACGAACTGGTGTTCGATGGCGCCAGCTTCGTGATCAATGGCGATGGCAGCCTGGCGGTCCAGATGGCCGATTGGGTTGAGGCCGAGGTCACCACCCACTGGACTCGCACCGCCAAGGGCTGGCGCTGTGACAAGGGTGTGGTCGAGCCCTTGGCAGCGCATCCCGAGGATATCTATTGCGCGATGGTGCTGGCGCTGCGCGATTATGTCGATCGCAACCGCTTCCCCGGTGTGGTGCTCGGGCTTTCAGGCGGGATCGACAGCGCGATCTGCGCCGCGGTCGCCGCTGATGCGCTGGGGCCAGAGCGGGTATGGTGCGTGATGCTTCCCAGCCGCTTCACCAGCCAATCGAGCCTCGACGATGCGGCGGAATGTGCGCGGATGATCGGCTGCCGCCATGAAATCATCCCGATCCAGCCTGCGGTTGCCGGGTTCGATGAAATGCTGAGCGGCAGTTTCGCCGATGTCCCGGTCGATATAGCCGAGGAAAACCTCCAGTCGCGGATCCGCGGCGTGGTGCTGATGGCGCTTTCCAACAAGTTCGGGCCGATGCTGCTAACCACTGGCAACAAGAGCGAGATGAGCGTCGGATACGCCACGATCTATGGCGATATGGCAGGCGGATACAACCCGCTCAAGGATGCCTACAAGATGACCGTGTTCGCCATCTCGAAATGGCGCAACCACACCCGTCCCAAGATCGGCCTTGGCCCCGATGGCCCGGTGATCCCGGACAATATCATCACCAAGCCGCCATCCGCCGAACTACGCCCCGACCAGAAGGATTCGGATTCACTCCCGCCCTATGAGGTGCTCGATCCGATCCTGCTGGGCCTGGTCGAACAGGAAAAAAGCGTAGACCAGCTGGTCCACGAAGGGTTTGAGCGCGAGACGCTGGTCCGGATCGAGCGGCTGCTGCATCTGGCCGAATACAAGCGCCGCCAGGCCCCGCCAGGGGTCAAGCTGGGCAGCCGCAACTTCGGGCGCGACCGGCGCTATCCGATCACCCATGCGTTCCGGACTGCGTAAGTTGGGCGAGTTCACCCAAATGTTTATTGATAATCATTCGCATTAGCGTTGACATGATCTGTAGCAGGGTTAATCTATCACTTCCCTTCTGCTTCAGGATGCCGAACCATGCGCCCCAAGCCGCACTCTGCCCCGCTCGGATCCCAGGCCGACGACGCGCTTGCCCGGCTGAGCAGACTGGGTGATGTTCGGTCGCTATCGCTAGCCGCCTTGCACATTGTCATGGCCATGCGGCTCTGCGCCTTGTTCGAGCGCGCCGGGCGCGATCCGGTGGTGGAACTTAGCCAGCGGTTTGGCAGCGTGAGCGCTGCCGGGGCGATGCTCGATCTTGCCGGGCAGGTCGGGCTGTGCTGGCCTGAGCGATACCATGCCTCACGCCCTTGCTGCCTAGCGATGACGCCAGATGAGTGGACCGTGGCGCAGCTGTGCAAAGCGATCGAAGCGGGATCGCGGAAGCAGTTCGTGGCGGTGCTTGCCGGGTTCGTGCGCCGCGAACGGCATGACCGGCTGTTCGATGCCGCGGCGCGCGTCGTCGGGGCTTTGCACCAGGCATAGCGCGTCACTTACTGGCGCAACGACGGTCAAGCGCTATAGACGCAGGTGATGACCGTCACCACCCGCTTCGCCCCCTCGCCCACCGGCACGCTGCACGTCGGCAATATCCGTGCCGCGCTGCATAACTGGCTGCTCGCCAAACAGGCGGGCGGGCGGTTCCTGCTGCGGATCGACGATACCGACGCGGAACGCAGCCGTGAGGAACATGTTACGGCGATCCGTGCGGATCTGGCCTGGCTGGGGCTGCATCCCGATGGCGAGGAGCGGCAGTCGGCACGGTTTGATCTGTATGAGCGGGAATTTCAGCGGCTGGTTGCAAGCGGGCGGGTCTATCGTTGCTACGAGACTTCGCAGGAACTCGATCTCAAGCGCAAGGTGCTGCTCGGGCGCGGGTTGCCGCCGATCTATGACCGCGCGGGGCGGGCACTGTGCGGGGCCGATCATGCCGCGCGGGCCGCCGCCGGAGAGCAGCCGCATTGGCGCTTCCTGCTCGATCCCGCGCAGCCGATTGAATGGACCGACGGCATTCGCGGTCCCCAGCATTTCGATCCAAAGCAGATGTCGGACCCGGTGATCCGCCGCGCCGATGGCTCGTGGCTCTATATGCTCCCCAGCGTGATCGACGATATCGCTATGGGCATCACCGATGTGCTGCGCGGCGAGGACCACGTTTCCAACACCGCCACCCAGGCGCAGATGTTCACCGCGCTAGGCGCTGCATGCCCACGCTTTGCCCATGAGGCTCTGTTGACTGGCGCAGAGGGGAAGCTGTCCAAACGGCTTGGTTCGCTCGGCATGACAGAGCTGCGGGCGGCCGGGATCGAGCCCGAGGCGTTGATTGCTCTGTTGGCGCGCCTTGGCACCTCTGATCCGGTCGATCCGTCGCTCAGTGTCGATGCGCTGGCGGCAAGTTTTACCCTTGCCCATTTCGGCCGCGCGCCTGCCCGGTTCGACGAGACCGAACTCCACCGCATCAACGCCGCGATCGTGCACCATCTGCCTTTTGCGCGGGTAGCGCATCTGCTTCCGGCCGGGATGAGCGAGCCGGCATGGCAAGCGATCCGGCCTAACCTCGCGCATATCAGCGAAGCGGCTGAGTGGTGGCAGGTAGTGACCGGTCCCGTCACGCCGCCCGAGTTCACGGAAGAGGACCGCGCATTTCTTGGGCTTGCGGCAGAGACATTGGCCGGGCAGGGGTGGGACGAAAACCCCTGGGGTTCGCTGACGATCGTGCTCAAGGAAGCCACCGGTCGCAAGGGCAAGCCGCTGTTCCTGCCCTTGCGCCAAGCCCTAACCGGCCACGACCACGGCCCCGAAATGGCCGCGCTGCTGCCGCTGATCGGGCGGGATGCGGCGGTTGAGAGGTTGCAGAAATCCGCTTGCTAACAACCCTAAAAGTAGCGTTAGTCCGGTACTTCTAACCTGACCGCGCGGGGGGACATGCAAATGACCGGTTTTCAAGGCAAAGTCATTCTGATCACTGGGGCTACCTCTGGCCTTGGTGCAACCGCGGCAATCTCGCTTGCGTCGAAGGGTGCCAAGATAGCCATAACCGGCCGGCGCGAAGAACAGGGTCAGGCCGTTATCAAGCAGATCGAAGCGGATGGTGGTGAAGGCATTTTCATCAAAACCGATGTGACAATTCGCGCCGATGTTGAAGCCATGGTCGCTAAGACGGTTTCGCGATTTGGGCGGTTGGACGGTGCGGTCAACAATGCAGGCATTGCTGGCACGCCTTTTACCGATGCCGCAGAGATCACGGATGAGGATTGGCACGCGACGATCAATACAAATCTGACTGGCGTTTTCATGGGCATGAAGTTTCAAATACCAGCGATGCTGGCGAGCGGCGGCGGCGCAATCGTCAACATTTCCTCCATGTACGGACTGATTGGCAGCGACATTGGCCACGCTGCCTATTCTGCCAGCAAATTCGGCGTCATCGGCCTGACCAAATCCGCCGCGATTGATTATGGCCGCAAAGGCATAAGGGTGAACGCACTTTGTCCCGGATTCTGTCATTCAGAAATGGTCGATCCCTACGCTGAAGCCTTGCCTGAAACCTTTGAAAAGATCATCGGTCGACATTCGGCGATGAACCGGCTTGGGGAATCTCAGGAAGTTGCAGATGCAATCGAATGGCTGCTCTCGAACAAATCCAGTTTTGTGAACGGTGCCGCGGTTCCGATCGAAGGCGGCGAAACGACCCGGATTAGATGAGGACTGACGCACTCAAGACGCTACCTCCATCGCCTTCAACCGGCTCACCGCTTCGACCTTTTCGCCCAGCGCAGCGGCGACCACGGCCCCGAAATGGCGGCGCTTTTGCCGCTGATCGGGCACGACAAGGCGGCCCACCGACCAAGTGAGGCAGCCGGGCGCTTCTGCCGTTTTTGAGAACTACAAATTAACCCTCCCGCGCCAAGCCTGACTCGCGATCGGGAGATATGGCGATGGTTATCGCGGCACATTTTGAGGATGTGGCAAAGCCGGGCAGTGCGCAACGCGAACCCCGGCGCAGGCTGTTCCTCGAGGCCAAGGGTGCGCTTGTATCGGGCCACGCCACCGATGTGCTGGTGCACAATGTTTCCGCGACCGGACTGCTGCTGGAAAGCGCGGCAGTACTGGCGGTGGATGAAGTTATCGAGATCGACTTGCCGCACGCCGGCTCTTCGCAGGCCCGAGTGGTGTGGGCGAGCGGTAGCCTGTTCGGTTGCCAGTTCACGGCACCGATTTCGCCCGCCGCGCTCAGCGCCGCGCAATTGCGCAGCATCGCCCCGCCCCAACTCCACCTGGCCGAGGTTGCCGATAGCGGGCCGCGCGAATCTTTTGGTGCGCGGTTACAGCGCCTGCGCAAGCTGCGGGGGCTGAGCATGGACCGGATGGCAGCCCAGCTTGGCGTGAGCAAACCGACAGTCTGGGCGTGGGAACAAGGCAAGGCCCATCCGGTCGAACACCGGCTCAATGCGATCGCCGAGGTGCTTGGAGTCGATCGCGGGGAACTGGTCCCCAGCACGTTCTATCCTGCATTGGACGAACTGCTGGCGCGCAGCCGAGATGAGATCGCAACTGCGCTGGGCATACCCCCCGAAAAGATCAGGATCATGATCGATCTGTAACCCCCAGGCGGCGGGAAGATTGCTGGGCCGGGCCGGAAAGTTACTACAATTACGGCCTTGACTTGGAAATTGAAGAGTCCGCTTTTCAATCAACAAGATTGTGGTAAACAGATTTGTAAGTGATTCTCGTAAGTTAGTTTTGTTATATAACGAGTCTAACGCAATATTTGTTTGAATAGTACTTCGTTAAATTGTTCGGAAAAATTGGGAAATTTTTCCTTTAAGCTCCGAATGTTGTTTATTTCAGTTAGTCCGGCACAAATATTGCCAGACTAACACAGGGGCCGGGGGGCAAATCGGCGATGGGGGTGTCGTTTACGTCGCAGGAGAGCTGCGCCTTGTTCCGTCTGCTTGTGGAAAGCACGACGGACATGGTGCTGAAGACCGATCACAAGGGGTTCATCCTGCATGCTGCGCCGGCGATTGAGCAGCTCGGCTTTCCTGCTGCGGGTGAATTGATCGGACCGCATCTGCTCGATCTGATCCATCCGTCATGCACGGATGCGATCAAGCAGCGCCATGATGCGGTGCTTGGGGGGCGGTCCATGCCTGGCTGGATCGAATTTCGTGCCCGCTGTGCCGGACGCCGTGAACGTTGGTTCGAGATCCAGATGCGCGGTGTCGCGGATGACCAGGGCAGCATTTCCAGCGCGATCAGCGTGGTGCGGAGCATCGAGGAACGTCGCAGATTGGAGCGCGAATTATTCGTCGCCTCAGCTACCGATCCGTTAACCGGTCTGACTAACCGGCAGGCCTTTATGCAGATGCTGCAACATGTGATCGACCAGCAGATCGAAGGGTGCCTGGCGATGTTCGATATCGATCAATTCAAGGCGCTCAACTTGCGCCACGGGCAATCCTTCGGCGACGATGTGCTGGTGGTCTTTGCCGAACTGGTCCGCACCCTGATGCGATGTGATGATATTGTCTCGAGGATCGGCGGGGGACGGCTGGGGGTGCTGATGCCCGGCGCCTCACCTGCCGAAGCCGAAGCGGTTTGCCAGCGGATCGTCGGCACTTTGGCCGAGATCAGCGAATCGCTTGGCAGCCAAGGCATTCCGATCACCGCCAGTGCGGCGGTGGCACAGATCGGGCGCTCGCTCGATGACACGATCGGCCGGGCCGAATTGGCGCTGACCTTTGCCAAGGGCAGCGGGCGCAGCCGACTTGCGGCGGACTATAGTGCACGCTCGCCATGGTCAGACACATCGCGCACGGCGCGGCGGTTGTAATGCATCGTTGCCGTCACACCAGTTTGAAAGACTCTAGGTCATCACGCTCTACGCCGCCGCCACCTCCATCACCACTTCCCCCGCCGCTTCCAGCAACTTCTTCTCCACTGCCTTCAGCCGCTGCGGGGCGTCGATCTTTTCACCGAGCACATCGGTGACATAGAAATTATCGACCGCGCGTTCGCCGTAGGTGGCGATGTGGGCCGAGTGGACGATCAGGCGGGCTTCGAACAGCGCGCGGGCGAGGCGGTTGAGCAGCGCGGGCCGATCGCGGGCGTTGACCTCTATCACGGTGAAGCGGTTTGAGGCGGTATTGTCGAACTCGACCCGGGGCCGAACTTCGAACGCATCGGCGCGCGGCCGGGCGAGCGGGCGCGCATCAAGCCGGGGCACCAGCTTGACCCGGTTAGCCAGTGCATCGGCGATCGCGGTCTTGATCCGGGCGAGCTGGCCAGCTTCCATGAAGGGCCGTCCGAGCGGGTCCTGAACCAGGAAATTGTCGACCGCGACGCCATTGCGAGTGGTATGGATCCGCGCGTCGATGATGTTGCCGCCGGCCAGATGGATGCCGCCGGCGATGCGGTAGAACAGCCCCGGGTGATCGGCCGCGATCACGGTGACCAGCGTGGCCCCGCGGGCGGCGTAGTATTCAGTGTGGACGTCCAGCGCAGCGCCCTTGGCCCGGTCAAGCTGGGTCAGGTTCATCGCGATGATGTCATCGGGTTCGGCGATCCAGTAGGCATCGCCCAGTTGCTTGCCGACGCTCGCGACCAACTTGCCCTGCTTGCCCAGACGCTCGGCGACGACGGCCTTCTTGGCGGCGATCCGTTCGGTCCGGCCATGTTGCTTGTGGCCGAGGCGCAGCCGTTCTTCGGCGGCATCGTGGAGTTCCTGGAGCAGCTGGCGCTTCCATCCGTTCCACACGCCCGGACCCACCGCGCGGATATCGACAATGGTCAGCAACGTGAGGGTCCGCAGCCGCTCGACCGACTGGACCACCGCGACGAAATCGGTGATCGTTTTCCAGTCAGCCAGATCGCGTTTGAAAGCGGTGGCGCTCATAAGCAGATGGGTGCCGACCAGCCAGCTGGTCAGCGCCGCTTCATCCTCGCTCATGCCAAGCCGGGGGCACAGCTTCAAGGCCACTTCCGCGCCCAGCACCGAATGGTCGCCGCGCCGTCCCTTGGCGATGTCGTGGAGCAGCACGGAAACATACAGCGCACGGCGATGGGTGACTTTCTGGACCAGGGTCGTCGCCAGCGGATGGTCCACCTTCATCTCGCCTTTCTCGATCCGGGCGAGCAGCCCGATTGCGCGGATGGTATGCTCATCGACCGTATAATGGTGATACATATCGAACTGCATCTGTGCGTTGACCCGGCCGAAATCGGGAACGAACCGTCCGAACACCCCGGCCTCGTTCAGCCAGCGCAGCACGGTCTCGGGATCATGGCGACTGGTCAAGAGATCGAGGAACAGCGCATTGGCGCGCGGATCGTCGCGCAAGGCATCCACTGCCCGGGCATCGCGTGCGGCCAGCCGCATTGCCTCGGGGTGGATCTCGAGCCCGTTGGCATCGGCCAGCACGAAGATTTCCAGCAGGCGGACCGGGTCTTGCGTAAACCAATCATCTGCAGGAACGCCGATCTTGCCGCCGAACACCCGGTATCCCTTGAGATTGCGAGGTTTTGCGCGGAAACCCGCGAGCAATCCGCGCGGCTGTTTCTTGGCGAATTGCTCGTCCAGCTGGGCCAGGAACAATCCGGTCAGATGGCCGACGCTTTTCGCCTGGAGGAAGAAATACTGCATGAACCGCTCGACCGCGCTTTTGCCGGGGCGTTCTGAAAACTGCATCCGTGCGGCAATTTCGCGCTGGACGTCGAAGGTCAGCCGATCTTCGGTGCGGCCGGTGATAGTGTGGAGGTGGCAGCGCACCGCCCAGAAGAAGTTCTCGGCGCGGCGGAACGAGCGGTACTCGTTGGCGCTGAGCAAACCCACCGCAACCAGTTCGGAAGGATCGCGCACCTTGTGGATGTATTTGCCGATCCAGTAGAGCGTGTGAAGATCACGCAGGCCCCCTTTGCCCTCCTTGACGTTGGGTTCCACCACATAGCGGCTGTCGCCCAGCCGCTTGTGCCGTTCGTTACGCTCGGCGAGCTTTTCGGCTACGAATTGCCGTTCGGTCCCGGCGACGACCTCGGCGAAAAAGCGGACCTCTGCCTCGTCGAACAGCGCTTGATCGCCCCACACATAGCGGCCTTCCAGCAGCGCGGTGCGAATGGTCAGATCGCTCCTCGCCATCCGCACCATATCGCTCAGCGAGCGGCTCGACTGGCCGACCTTGAGGCCTAGATCCCACAGGAAATAGAGCGTCGCCTCGATCACCTGTTCGCACCACGCGGTTTGCTTGTCGGGGGTCAGAAAGGCGATATCGACATCTGAATGCGGCGCCATTTCGCCCCGGCCATAGCCGCCGACCGCCATGATCGCGAGGCGCTCACCGGTGGATCGGTTGCCCGATGGGTAGATGTCGGTGGCGACATGATCGTGGATCACCCGGACCAGCTGATCGACCAGAAAGGCCTGGGCCTCGGCGCATTCATAGCCGGCCGAAGGTTTGCCAGAGAGCCGGCGTGCGATCTCGCTGCGGCCATCCGCGAGGGCAGCGCGGAGCAGTTCCACCACGCGCGGCCGGGCTTTGGCTGCACCGCTGGCCGCCGCAGCATCGGCTATGCTGCCGGCCAATGCACGCCGGTCAATGATCGCGCGCTGATCGGCAATGCGGGACGGAAAGGAGGTTCGTCCCGAGCTCACGCCTAGGCCTTTTGCCTCCGCTCGGCTTCCCACAGCGGCAAGTAGCGCCCGCGAAGAGCGCGCTTGTCGACCTTTTCGGTGCCAAGCCGCGGCAGGGTTTCATGTTCCTGCCAATAGCGGGCAGGCACCTTGAAGGCAGCAATCCGCTCGGTCAGGAACTGGTGCAGCGCGGCCTCGGTCAAACCGCGATCCGGCTTTGCCAGCCAGACTGCGCCGACCATTTCGCCGAGCCGCTCGTCCGGCAGCCCGAAGACACTGGCCTCGGCGATATCGGGATGGGCATAGATCGCCTGCTCAACCTCGATGCAGGAGATATTTTCACCGCCCCGGATGATGATGTCCTTCTTGCGATCAACGATGAACAGATAACCGTCTTCATCGAGATAGCCGAGATCGCCCGTGCGGAAATAACCATCGGGCATGATTGCCGCGGTGGTCGCTTCGGTATTGTTCCAATAGCCATTGAAGTTGCAGATAGAGCGAATCGCTACCTCGCCAATTTGCGGCGAGGGCAAGGTGCGACCGTCATCATCAAGTATCGCCAGATCGACGAGCGGACGGCTGGCCGCGCCGGTGCTGCCGGGCTTGGCCAGGTAGTTTTCGTTGACATTACCGCAACCGACCGCGTTGGTTTCCGTCAGGCCATAGCCGAGCAGCGGAAACGCATCGGGCAGAGCCTCTCGCAGGCGGCTGACATGTTCGATCGGACGCGGCGCGCCGCCGGCGGCATAGGCGGTGCAGCTCGACAGATCGTATTTGTCGCGGTTGGGGTGGGTGGCAATCTCGAAACTCATCAGCGGAACGCCGACGAAATAGGTGGTCCGCTCTTTCTCGATCAGCCGCATCGCCTCTTCGGCATCCCACTTGGGCATCAGCACCAGTTTGCGGCCCAGTGCAAAACTCTGGAGCAATAGCGGCACTTCGCCGGTGACATGGAACAGCGGGACATTGACCAGCGCCGCAGGCTGCACGGCTGGTGCTTCGCCGCGCTCGGTCAGCAATGTCATCACCATCAGCGACTGGGCGGCGTAGTTCATGGTTGCCTGAACCACGGAGCGATGATCGGACCAGGCGCCCTTGGACTGGCCGGTCGAGCCCGAAGTGAACAGGATAGTGGCAAGATCATCGCCGCAAAGCGAAGGCAGCGCGGTGTCGGCACCGCCGCCCTCGGTCAGCAGCGGGGCGAGCCCTTGCAGCGGATCTCCGCCATGATCGAACACGATCAGCTTGGCGGGATGGTTGGACCCATCAAGCCGGGCGGCACGCGGCGCATCTGCCAGCACAATGGTGCATTCGGCCAGCTCGATCCCGTCGGCCAGTTCCTCGCCGGTCCACCAGCCGTTGAGCAGGGTGGCGCAGCCCCCGGCCATCAACACCGCCATATAGGCGATGATCCAGTTGGCCGAATTGCGAGCGGCGATCCCGATCCGCATCCCCCGCTGCACCCCGTGCCCGGCCACCAGCCCGCCTGCCACGGCCCGTGCCGCAGCATAGGTCTGGGCGAAGGTGAGCCGCAGTTCGCCGTCAATGATGAACTCGGCCGTCCCGTGCTGGGTGCAGAACATCGCCATATAATCGGGCAGCGTCGCGGGCGCGAGCCTGAGCATCGGCAGGGTGGTCCCGAACCGTTCAAACCCGATCGTTTCAAGCGGTCCGCCGGCAACCGAAAGACGGTCCGCAACAGAATTCAAGGCATTGTCGAGTTCGCTCGGCATTCAGCTTCCTTTTCCCCAGTTTACCGGCGCGTTTCTTGCTCGCGCCGCGGTCAAGCCATTCCCTCTCCGCAGAGGAGTTTGTATCACGACCAGCTCTATGCCAGAAGGCGAGGGCGCCGGTTGTCCAGCGCTATTCATGCCTTGCCTGTCACCACTTCGTCTAGGGGGTTACGTCCTTGCTGTCACTATTGCTTGCCGCCTCGGCGGATGCGGCGCCGATCCATTGGCTTGACCTCGGGCTGACCGTGGGGATCGACCTCGGCTTCTTCACTCTGCGCTGGTATAGCCTGGCCTATCTCACAGCGATCATCCTGGGCTATTGGCAGCTTACCCGAATGATCAAATCACCCGGGGCGCCGCTCGGCCAGCGCCATGCCGACGATCTGTTTTTCTATTGCACCCTCGGGATCATCCTGGGCGGACGATTGGGCTATGCCACTTTCTATGCCCCGCATCTGTGGACCTCGACCGATCTGTTCAAGCTGTGGGAAGGCGGGATGAGCTTTCACGGCGGGCTGATCGGCGTGGTGATCGCGCTGGCCTGGGTGTCATGGAAAAACGGTCTCGCGTTCCTGCGGGTCGCAGATTACATGGCGGTCTGCATCCCGGTCGGCATGTTTTTCGGGCGAATGGCCAATTTCGTGAATGGCGAACTGTGGGGCCGGGTGGCCGGGCCGGATGTGCCATGGGCAATGGTTTTCCCCGATGGCGGACCGCTCGCCCGGCACCCCAGCCAGCTCTATCAGGCCGGGCTTGAGGGTATCGTCCTCGCGCTGATCATGCTGCCGCTGTTCTGGAAAACCCGCTCCCGCTGGCGGCCCGGGCTGCTGGTGGGCACTTTCGCGCTGGGCATGGGTCTGGCGCGGTTCAATGCTGAATACTTCCGCGAGCCGGACAGTCAGCTGGCTGAATTTGCGGTTCGCACCGGCCTGTCGATGGGCCAGTGGCTGACGATCCCGTTGATGCTGGTCGGGCTGTTCTTCATGGCCCGCGCCCTGCTGCGCCCGCCGCTGGGCAGCGGAACCCCCGCGCCTAAATGAGTGAAGCAGCAAGCGGAGACTCATTGGCCGCCATCTTCCGGCGGCTGATTGCCGCTACCGGCCCGATCAGCGTGATGCAGTATATGGGCGAGGCCAATGCCCGCTATTATGCATCGCGCGATCCATTGGGCGCGGCGGGCGATTTCGTCACCGCGCCTGAAATCAGCCAGATGTTCGGCGAGATGATCGGGCTGTGGCTGGCCGATCTGTGGATTCGGGCCGGGCGCCCGCAACCGGTCCATTATGTCGAGCTGGGACCTGGGCGCGGCACGCTGGCCCGCGATGCCCTGCCGGCGGCGAAGCGTTTCGGGCTTGAGCCCACGGTCCATTTCGTCGAGTCCTCGGCGGCGCTCAGGGACATCCAGCAGCGCGCCGTTCCGGGCGCGACGTGGCATCATGATCTTGCGACCCTCCCGGCAGATGTCCCGCTGCTGATCGTTGCCAATGAGTTCCTCGATGCGCTGCCGGTTCGCCAACTGGTGATGACCGAGGGCGGCTGGCGCGAGCGGATGGTCGCGGTAAACGGGGAACGCTTCGTCTGCGTAGCCGGGCCCAAACCGATGGACGCCGCCGTGCCTGAAGAGCGCCGGGTTGCAGTCACCGGCACGATTCTCGAATTCTGCCCGGGGGCCGCCGCGACGATCGATGAAGTCGGCCGGCGGCTGGCGCTGCAAGGCGGGGCGGCGTTGCTGATCGATTATGGTCACGATGCCCCGCGCAACGGGTCAAGCTTGCAGGCGGTGCGGAGCCACCAGAAGGTTGATCCGTTCACGGCTCCGGGCGAGGCGGATCTGACCGCCCATGTCGATTTCGCCGCGCTCGCCGCGCTCGCCGAGGCCCGCGGCTGCAAATGGCTGGGCACGGTGACGCAAGGGCGGTGGCTGCGCGAAATGGGAATCGAAGCGCGCGCCGCTGCTCTGGCTGCTGCTGTGCCGAGCCAGGCCGCTGCGATCAATGCCGCCAAAGATCGCCTGATCGGCGAAGACCAGATGGGCAGGCTGTTCAAGGTGATGGGACTGGCCGCGCCGGGCTGGCCGGGTGGGGCGGGGTTTTAGAAGCTTTCGCTTGCAACCAGTTTGCGCGAACCGCTGAGCTTGCTATGCCCTGCTGCGAACAGGAGAGACCATGCGCGCGACCCCGGAATTCGACTTTGGCCTGAGCGAAAGCGCAGATATGATCCGCGAGGCGACTGCGCGCTTTGCCGATGAGAAGATCGCGCCGCTGGCGGTGCGGATCGATGCCGAGGATTGGTTCCCGCGCGAATTGTGGCCCGCGATGGGCGCGCTGGGCTTGCACGGGATTACGGTGGAAGAGGAATGGGGCGGACTGGGGCTCGGCTACCTCGAACATGTCATCGCGGTTGAGGAAGTCAGCCGCGCATCGGCCTCGGTTGGCCTCAGCTACGGCGCGCATTCCAACCTCTGCGTCAACCAGATCCGCCGCTGGGGAACCGATGAGCAAAAGGCGAAATACCTCCCCGGATTGATCAGCGGCGATCATGTCGGCAGCCTTGCCATGTCCGAAGCAGGGGCTGGTTCAGACGTCGTCTCGATGAAGCTGAAGGCCGAGGCGGTGCAGGGCGGCTATGTGCTGAACGGCACCAAGTTCTGGATCACCAATGCGACCTATGCCGATACGCTGGTGGTTTACGCCAAGACTGGTGACGGCAGCCGCGGGATCACCGCCTTCCTGATCGAGAAGAACATGGAGGGTTTTTCGATCGGCCAGAAGATCGACAAGATGGGGATGCGCGGTAGCCCTACGGCTGAGCTGGTGTTCGATGATTGCCACGTGCCTGAAGAGAATATCATGGGGCCGCTGCACGGCGGGGTCGGGGTGCTGATGTCGGGCCTCGATTATGAACGGGTGGTGCTGTCCGGCTTGCAGCTGGGGATTATGCAGGCCTGCCTCGATACGGTGATTCCGTATCTTAGGGAGCGCAAGCAGTTCGGCAAACCGATCGGCGCGTTCCAGCTGATGCAGGCCAAGGTGGCGGATATGTATGTCGCACTGCAATCGGCCCGGGCCTATGTCTATGCGGTGGCGCGGGCGTGCGATGCCGGGCAGACCACGCGGTTCGACGCGGCCGGCGCGATCCTGCTGGCCAGCGAGAATGCCTTCCGCGTTTCGGGCGAGGCGGTGCAGGCGCTGGGCGGGGCGGGCTATACCAAGGACTGGCCGGTGGAGCGCTATTTGCGCGATGCGAAACTGCTCGATATCGGCGCGGGGACCAACGAGATCCGCCGGATGTTGATCGGCCGCGAATTGATCGGGGCTGCGTGAAAGGGGGCCGTAGCCTGTGTCTTGGTGCAGCGCTGGCGCTGCTGCTGGGCGGCTGCAGCGGTAATCCGGCCGCAGACGCACCTGCAGCCAGCAGCTTTGATGGTGCCGGCGCAACAGCGGCTGCTGAACTGCGCGAACACGGTAAGCGCCTGACCTATGTGCTCGGCTGCCGCGGCTGCCATGGCCCTGCGATGGAAGGCCAGAAGTGGGACGACGATCCCAAGCAATACGGCGTGATGTGGGCCTCAAACTTGACTCAGTCCATCCCGACCATGAGTGATGCGCAGCTTGAAAAGTTGCTCCGCCAAGGCGCGCACCCCAGCCGCGACAAGATGTGGGTCATGCCGTCGGAATTGTTCCAGCATCTCTCTGCGCCCGATATGGCCGCATTGATTGCACATCTGCGGTCACTGCCGGCAACCGGTGCGGCAAGTCCGCCGCCGGTTCCAGGCCCTTGGGCGCTGGCAGAAATTGCCAAGGGTGCCTACAAACCTGCGGATGTGCTGGTGCGGGAGAACCGCGACGTGCTGCCGGTCGACGCTGGTCAGCAATTTGCGCAAGGCCGCTACATCACTTCACTGACCTGCGCCGAATGCCACGGCATGCAGCTGGAAGGCAACAAGAGCGACGATGGCTCAATTCCAGATCTGATTGTTGCCAGCGCCTATTCGGCCGCTGAGTTTGATCGCTTCATCACAACTGGCGAGACGCCAGGCAAGCGCAAGATCCACAAACTGATGGTATCCGTCGCGCGGTCGCGCTTTTCGCATTTAACCCCGCATGAGCGGCGGGCGCTCTACGCATATCTCTATGCCCGCGCCGAGCTTCCGCAGTGAATTTCCTTTTTTTCCGACAGGTTTTCGTCACATGAGCGCCCCCGTCCTCCCCACAAGTCTCAATCCCGACAGCCCCGAGGCGCAGGCCCGCGCAGCGCATAACCGTGCTCTGGCGCAAGAGCTTCGCGCCAAGGTGGCCGAAGCTGCGCTGGGCGGGAACGCAAAATCCCGTGAGCGGCATACTTCGCGCGGCAAGCTGCTGCCGCGCGAGCGGGTCGAGCGCCTGCTCGACCCCGGCTCGCCGTTGCTCGAACTTGGCCAGCTGGCGGCCTGCGACATGTATGAGGGCGAGATTCCCGGCGCCGGGATCATCACCGCGATCGGGCGGGTATCGGGGCGGATGTGCATGATCGTTTGCAATGATGCGACGGTCAAGGGCGGCACTTATTACCCGATGACCGTCAAAAAACACCTCCGCGCGCAGGAAATTGCCGAGGCTAACCATCTGCCGTGCATCTATCTGGTCGACAGCGGCGGAGCCAATCTGCCGCACCAAAGCGAAGTCTTCCCGGATCGCGATCACTTCGGGCGGATTTTCTATAATCAGGCCAACATGAGCGCCAAGGGTATTCCCCAGATTGCCTGCGTAATGGGCAGCTGCACCGCGGGCGGAGCTTATGTTCCGGCGATGAGCGATGAGAGCATCATCGTGCGCGAACAGGGCACGATCTTCCTCGCTGGGCCGCCGCTGGTCAAGGCCGCGACGGGGGAGGAAATCAGTGCCGAGGATCTGGGCGGCGGTACTCTCCATGCGCATAAATCGGGCGTGGTCGATCATCTGGCCGAGAATGACGAACACGCGCTGACGATCGTCCGCGATATTGTCAGCCACCTTGGCCCGAGGCACCAGCACGGCCTTCCGCTCAAGGAGCCGCGCGCGCCCAGATACGATGCCGACGAGCTTTACGCCGTCGTCCCGGATGATGTCCGCGCGCCTTATGACGTGCACGAAGTGATCGCCCGGCTGGTCGATGGCAGCGAGTTCCACGAGTTCAAGGCGCTCTATGGCAGCACGCTGGTCTGCGGCTTCGCGCATATCTGGGGGATGCCGGTGGCGATCCTGGCCAACAATGGCGTGCTGTTCAGCGAAAGCGCGGTCAAGGGCGCGCATTTCATCGAGCTGGCCTGCCAGCGCCAGATCCCGCTGCTGTTCCTCCAGAACATCAGTGGCTTCATGGTCGGCGGCAAGTACGAGGCCGAAGGCATCGCCAAGCACGGTGCCAAGCTGGTCACCGCGGTCGCCACCGCCAGCGTGCCCAAGCTGACCGTGGTGATCGGCGGCAGCTTCGGCGCGGGCAACTACGGCATGTGCGGGCGCGCCTACTCGCCAAGGTTCCTGTTCACCTGGCCCAACGCGCGGATCAGCGTGATGGGCGGGGAGCAGGCGGCGTCGGTGCTGGCGACGGTCCACCGCGACGCCGGCAAATGGACCGACAAGCAGGCCGAAGCCTTCAAGCAGCCGATCCGCGACGATTATGAAGCGCAAGGC
>JBKJTN010000149.1:0-10488 GCA_046590275.1 Novosphingobium sp. | reverse complement strand
CACAGACTCTCTCGTCGGAGCTCGCCGACCTAAACGAGAAAGTAGACGCGGCGGCGGCTGCACATGGGGATGCGCGGCGGGCGCTTGTGAATCTCGAACAGGTTGGCGACAGCGCAGTCGACGCGGCGACCGACGCGGACCAAGCCCGCGCCGAACTGGCCGTCCTTTCCGAGCAGTACATCCTGAAGCGAGCCCAAGCGGTCACACTGCGCTGGGCCATCGAGCAGTACCGTGAGCACCACCAAGATCCGCTGCTGCTGCGCGCATCCGAACTCTTCTCCACCTTGACGATCGGACGTTACGCGGCACTGAGGATCGACAACGACGCGGGCGCGCCGCGACTGCTCGGGATGCGGGACGACGGCAGGACCGTGGTCGAAGTGGGCGCCATGAGCGAGGGCACGACGGATCAGCTCTTTCTGGCGTTGCGCCTCGCCGCCGTGGAGCAATCTGTCGCTTCCGGTATTCGCCTGCCATTCCTCGCCGACGATCTCTTCGTCAACTTCGACGACGAGCGATCGGAGGCCGGCTTCCGCGTTCTCGCGGAACTGGCCAAGTCCACCCAGGTCCTGTTTTTCACTCACCATCCCCACCTTGCGTCGATCGCCCGTTCGGTGGTCGGGGCCGACGTCCACTCCGAGTGCTCGCTGGCGTGAGACCTATGTCCCTTGGACTGCTTCCGGCTTTCCCGCCAGACTGTTTGGCCGCCAGCGCATTGACGGAGCGTCTGCTTTTCGTGGATGCGACCGCAGCTAACTAAGATTGGCGATTGGAACCGGCTTTTCAGCTACCGGCCTAATTCTACCCATAATCCGCCCCTTGAATGTACGGCAGGTTTCAGTGGACGGTTTTTTGACGGGGAATGCCCGCTATGTTAGCGGTTGCGGCCAGCCCCTTATCCGGCTGACTGTGCGGGCTTTGTGGGACGTTGCCGACAGTCCGGAATCGCTGTTCTAGACGCGCTAAGCAGCCGTTCGTTCACCCGGCGCCGCGGCGACAGATTCGCGCCACCAGCCTGATCATCTCCGGCTGTAGGGGCGGTCAGGTGAGTTCATGGCTCGCTATCTGCGCCGAAGTTCTTCAGCAGGTTAATGAATGAATTAACGGCAATTTTTTCTAATAGGGGCATTTGCGCCTCGAACGGCTTTGCGTGACCCGCGAACACGGTTAACCCCTCCATCGATGCGGAAATAAACAGCGCCACGGCGTCGCATTGTGATCTGGGCAGATCGGGGCGCATCTCGGCTATGATTTCTTGCAGCGGGGCGCGGGCACGAGCGTAGAGTTCGTGGACCCTCTCGAATACGAAGGAATCGTGATTTGAGAGTGCCCATAGCTCGGGAAATACCCGTGTGGTCTTCTTGGAGCGAATATCCTCGAGCACCAGCTCGCAGTAAAAAGCAAGTCGCATATCGGGAGCGAGCGAAGGATTATGGACGATCCGGACGAATTCAATTTCATAGCTTGAAATGACCGCATCGAGCAGTGCCTGGACCAAATCTTCCCGGCTCGGGAAGTGGTAGGTGAGGTTTCCCAGCTTCATACCGCACTCAGCGGCAATTCGCCGCATCGACATGGCCCTATAGCCCTCTTCAACCAGCAGGTGCAGCGCCGCGTTGAGGATCTGTTCGCGAGTCTCGTGACCCTTGCTATACCCTCCTTCGCGAGGGGGGAAAGTCAGGTCGGCCACTGTTATGGTGAGCAATTGATTATTAGAATCAGGCACTTGAACCTCGCAATCGGTACAACTGAAAACTTGACGAACGACAAATTTAGGACACTTGACAAAGTTTGTCCAGAGGTCGCACATTGAGCGCACGCTGGAAATGAACCACTTTGCAGCGGGGGAGGGACATATGCGGTCTAGCACATTCGCATTAGCACTTATGCTGGCTGTGCCGGGCATGTCGGCCTATGCAGCACCGCCGCCGCTGCCCGAAGAGCCGATCCCCAGTGTTGCCACTTTGCCGGCCGCCTGGCCGCAAAGCTGGGTGTTGGTCCATGACTTTAATTTTAACGCGATTGTCGACGGACGTGTTGCCGTAGTCGACACGGCCTCGCCCTCGCAGCCTCTCAAGGGCTTCATTCGTGCCGCACAGTTCGGCAACATGCTCTATGCACCCGCCAAGCATGAAATCTATACCGCCGAGACTTTCTATTCGCGATTGACCCGCGGTGAACGCACCGACGCGATCACCATCTGGGACACGGCCTCGCTTCAGCCCAAAGGAGAGATCGTGCTGCCTGGTGGCAAGCGTCAACAATCGGTGACCTATACGGGTACGTTCCAGTTCACCAATGGCGATAAATGGGCGCTGGTTAGCAACTTTACGCCGGCCCAGTCGGTCTCGGTAGTCGATCTCGATGGCCGCAAGGTGCTGGGCGAGATCGACCTGCCCGGCTGTGCGCATATCTACCCCACTGGCCTTCGCGGTTTTACTAGCTTCTGCGCCGATGGTTCGCTGATCTCGATCCAGCTTGACGAAAAGGGCGCAGTGGCCAGTTCGAAGACCATCGAGAAGGTCCAGGATATCGACAATCAGGCAATGTTCCAGATGCCCGCGATGATAGGTCGCACCGCTTGGTTCGTGACATACGGTGGACAGCTTAAGGGCTTCGATCTGTCAGGACCCGTTGCCAGGCCTCTGCCCGCCGCGGCTGCGGTCGGTACAGCCGAGGGCGGACAACCCCAATGGCGTCCGGGCGGCTGGCAGGTGATCGCGGCCGATGCCAAAGGACTGCTCTATGTGCTGATGAGCCCCCACGGCAAAGAAGGCAGCCACAAGGATGGCGGGATTGAGGTCTGGGTGGTCGAACCGGCAAGTGGCAAGCGGGTAAATCGGATCGCACTGCAAGGGCAATCAGTCAGCATTGCCGTAACCCGCGAAGCAAGCCCGCATTTGGTAGTAAGCAGGGCCGATGCCGCGATTGATGTCTATGATGCCGCGACCGGAGCCTTCGCTCACTCGCTGGGCACCTCCGTTGCCTTTAACCCAATTTTGCTGACCCCGGCGCCATGATGCTGGCGTTGACCGTGTTCCTTGCCGGATTGCTGGCCGTTTCGGCGCTGCACAAGCTTGTGGCGCGCGAACGACTGGCGCCGGTCACCGCCCGTCTTGCGGGAGTGCCGGTGTCAACGGGCGTGTTACTGCTGGCCTTGGCGGCCAGTGTCGAAGCACTGGCTGCGCTGGCCTTGCTGCTCCCGCCCTTGCAGGCTGGCGGCGCAATCGCAGCGACAGTGCTGTGGCTTGGCTATGCCACTACGCTGATGCTCCATCACGGCCGGGTACTCGATTGCGGCTGCAATCTTGTTGCGCGTGAGAAGCCAGTCGATACGGTAACCATCGGTCGCCCACTGCTGCTCGCTTTTCTGGCGGCAGCCACTGCTTTGGCCCCCATCGCCAGCTGGACAGTCGATACGCCCTTTGCCGCACTGGGCTTACTCGCATTGTGGTTCGCTGCGGGCGAAATCCATTCGATCCCGAAACTGACGAGGGCCCGGCCATGATAATGACTTCGCAGATACTGCTGTGGGTGGCGGTAATTGTTCTGGCAGTGCTGGTCGCGGCGCTTGCCCGGCAAGTCGGGATTCTCCACGAACGGATTGCTCCAGCCGGCGCACTGACCTTGCATCAGAATGTTCAGGTCGGTGAGGCTCCAACTCCGCTTGAGCTGCTCACGCTCCAGGGCGGCAGTGTGACGATCGGTGGCAAGCGCGAAGGTCGCAGCCAGCTGGTGTTCTTCGCAGCGCCGGACTGCCCGGTCTGCAAGAGCTTGCTGCCGGTACTGCGTTCGGCGGCGAAGGCAGAAGCCGACTGGCTCGAGGTGGTTTTGGCCGGTGACGGCGACGAGCGCGGCTACCTCGCGATGGCCTCTGAACATGGTCTCGATCAGATGCCCCTGGTGCTGTCCGAGGCTCTGGGCCGCTCGTTCGGCGTTTCCAAGCTGCCATACGGCATTCTGATCGATGAGAATGGGCGACTGGCCTCGCTTGGCCTGATCAACAGCCGCGAACATCTCGAAAGCTTGTTCGAGGCCAAGGAACGCGGCGTTGCCTCGATCCAGCAATTCCTCGCGCGCAAGAACGCCCAGGGCAACGGGGGAGCATGACAATGCCCGGATTTGACAAGCTTACCGAAGGATTCTCACGCCGCTTGGCACGAAGCACATCTCGGCGCTCCTACCTCGCCCTGTTGGGCGGCATGGTGACCGGAGCGGCGCTGCTGCCGGTCTTGCCGGTTTCGCGTGCGGCAGCAGCCCCGCATGAGGGTGCCAAGCGGCCGCCGGTTACGTCCGGCAATCCCCAGGACCCGGGTGACCGGACTCAGTGCGATTACTGGCGTTACTGTGCGATCGATGGGTTCCTCTGCACGTGCTGCGGGGGGACGGTAAACACCTGCCCGCCGGGCACTGAAATGTCGCCAATCACCTGGATCGGCACGTGCACTAACCCGACCGACGGACGCGCTTATGTTATCAGTTACAACGATTGCTGCGGGGTCTCCTCGTGCGGGCAATGCCTGTGTAACCGCAATGAAGGTGACCGACCGCAGGTCCGCCCGCAATCGAACAACGATTACAACTGGTGTCTGGGGACGGAGAGCAGTGTTTACAACTGCTCGGTCGCAGCTATCGTCGGCGTGGCCGAAGTCAAATGAGCCTGCGCCTGATGATTTTGCCCGCGGCGTTGGCAGGTGGCGTTTTTGCCACCGCCAGCGCGGCGCCGCCCGCGCCCACTGGTGCGGCGCTTTTTGAGCGCTGTGCGGCCTGTCACACGGCAACCGGTAAGGGCGTACCCGGTGCCTATCCGCCGCTGGGCAGCGACTTCCGAAAGCTCGCCGCGCAGCCCGCCGGGCGGCGTTACCTGCTGCTGGCCGTAACTCGCGGCGTGAACGGACCGATCACGGTTGAAGGCAAGCCCTACCGCGGGGTCATGCCGGCACAGTCGGGGCTGGACGACGCCGCAGTGGCAGCAGTGCTTAACCATGTCGGCAAGTCGATCGCCAAGTCAGGACCCGCGTTCCGGGCTTTTTCGTCCGTCGAAGCAGCCGCTGCACGCGCCAGTGGAGCAACGCTGAGCGGCGGCGATGTTGCGCGGCTCCATAGCTCTGTGGGAGGGGGATGAAAGGCGCACTCGCCCTTGTCCCGCTGAGCGCGCTTGTGCTGGCCGGAGCCTCGCAGCTCAGTGCCAGCCCGGCGGCAATGCCGGGTGTCCATAAACCAGAGCGGGCGCGGGTCGATTACTTACTCAAGTGCCAAGGCTGCCACGGGCCGGATGGCAGCGGCAACCTGGTAAACACTCCGCAGCTCGCTGGCGAGGTGGCGAAGTTCTTGAACGTGCCGGGCGGTCGCGCATTCCTTGGCCGGGTGCCGGGCGTGGCCAGCACCGACCTTGACGACGAGCGACTGGCTGAAGTCCTTAACTGGACGCTCTACCGCTTTGATGCGGCTCACGTCCCGGCCGGTTTCAAACCCTACAGCGCGCCCGAATTAGCCGCACTGCGCAAGGCACCGCTGCGGCTCGACCGGGCTGAAATGCGTGCACAACTGATGGCCAAAATGACCGCCAAATCGTCGCCGAACTGAAAATATCCCAAAGGGGGGAAACGATATGATCGATACTCGACTGCACAGATGGTTGCTGCCCAACATCGCGCTAGCCTCCGCACTGGCCGCATCTCCAGCTTTTGCCCAGGAACGCGCTGAGTCTGCTGCCGACGCCGGCGAAATCGTGGTCACTGCGGCCAAGCGCTCGGAAAATCTGCAGGCGGTGCCAATCTCGATCTCGGCAATCAGCGGCAGTGATCTGGCGAAGTCGCGGATCTCCAGTGTGGACTCGCTGGTTAGCAAGGTCGTCAACCTTCAGCTCACCTCGATCGTTGGCGACAACACGCCGATCTTCTCGCTGCGCGGAGTTTCGATGTCGGACTATTCGCTCAACCAGTCGAGCCCGGTCGCGACCTATTACGACGAAGTGTACAAGGGCAATTTCGCGTTCCTTGGGGTTGCGATGTACGATCTCGAACGGATCGAAGTGCTCCGCGGGCCCCAAGGCACACTCTATGGCAAGAACACCACCGGCGGTGCAGTCAATCTGATCTCGCGCACGGCCAAACTGGGCGAATCCAGTGGCAATTTCAGTGCCGGATATGGCAATTACAACCGCATTGACCTCAACGGCGCGGTCAACTTGCCGCTGGGTGAAAAGGCTGCTTTGCGCGTCGCCGGAACCTTTGCTCATGCCGATGGCTGGTTCAAGAATGTGGTGCAGGGCAAGCCCGATCTAGCCGAAACGCGCGAATGGGGACTGCGCGGTACGCTTTATTTCGAGCCCTCTGACGGGGTCAAGATTGCCCTGCGCGGTTCGACCAGTTACCAGAACCCGCACAACTACGGAATTTTTGCCCAACCCGAGTCGATCAATCGGCCGGGTCTGGGCAAGTGGGAAATTGCCTCCAACGAAACCACGCGGCGCAAAGCCCGGACGTATTCGGCGGCATTGACGGCCAACGTTGATGTCTCCGACACACTGACGCTGACCAGCATCAGCTCCTACGACAAGGGCTCGCTGCACTTCGTCGAGGACACCGACGGCCAATCCATCCAGCTGCTCGAGATCCCTTATGACGACGAAGCCAAACAATTCGCGCAGGACTTGCGGCTTACCAGCACATCCGACGGTCCCTTCGATTTCATCCTCGGCGCCTATTACGCCCACGAGCAGGTATTCAATTCGAGCACCTTCCGGATCGCGCTCGATGTCGATGCCAATGGCGACAATGTCATCAATGCCCAAGACTGCGCCGATGGTTTGCCGCTGGCCTGCCAGTTCAAGAACCAGTTCGACCAGACCAAGGAAAGCGCGGCGCTCTACACCGACCTCAAATATGCGCTGGGTGATAAGGTGACCCTGCACGGAGGCCTGCGCTACACACACGATACCGGGCGGCAATACAACTTCAGTTCGGACGCGCTAGGAGTGGACAATTCGCTGATCGTCAACCTTATCCCCCTGTCGGAACTCAAATATTCGATCGACAATCTCTCGGGCAAGATCGGCCTCGACTATAAGTTTGACAGCGGCAACCTGGTCTATGCCAGCGTCAGTCGCGGTTATCGTGCGCCCAGCTTCAACGCCCAGGCGTTCTTCGATCCTTCCGAGCTTTCGGTCGCCAAGGCCGAGAAGGTCACGTCCTACGAAGTGGGCCTCAAGACCCGGTTTGCCGACCGGCGGGTGACGTTGAACCTGGCCGGGTTCTATTACGACTACCGCAACCAGCAGTTCATCAACGTCGACCCTGCAAGTGCGGCTCAAACCCTGCTCAACATCCCGCAGTCGCGGATCTTTGGCGGTGAAGTGGAACTGACAGTGCGCGCCAACGACCGGTTCAAGCTCCACGGCGGGCTAGGGCTGCTCTCGACCAAAATCATTTCCGGTACGGTCAGCGGTAGCAATGTCGCGGATAACAAGCTCTCCAATGCGCCCTCGCTCAGTTTCAACCTGGGCGTTGATCTGACACTGTTCGATAGCAGCGCAGGCAAGCTCTCGCTCC
Source organism: Novosphingobium sp. (assembly GCA_046590275.1). Taxonomy (GTDB): domain Bacteria; phylum Pseudomonadota; class Alphaproteobacteria; order Sphingomonadales; family Sphingomonadaceae; genus Novosphingobium. The sequence goes on along the minus strand of JBKJTN010000149.1, from coordinate 2,935 downwards.
ACCCCGAGATGTCCTACCAGACCAGCCAGTTCTTCGAAGTGGTCAACATTCCGCGGCTCAGGCAGAATGGCTACGCCCTTCTTGGCGGACACATCGACTGGGAAAGCAAGGACAAGCGCTGGAATGTGTCGGTCTGGGGCAAGAACCTCGCCGACAAACAATACTTCACCTCGCGCGTCGATCTGCTGGCAGGCTTCGGGTTCGACTACAATCACATCGGAAACCCGCGGACCTATGGTATCACCCTGGGAATGGAATTCTAAGTCGGGCCAACCGACCGAAGGAGAGAAAGAATGTCTGACTACAAGCTGCTGATCGGCGGTCAGCTCGTCGCCGGCGATAGCGCCATGGACGTGATCAACCCGGCGACCGAAGAAGTGCTAGCGGTCTGCCCACGCGGCTCAGAGCGTCAGATGAACGAAGCGGTGGCGGCAGCCAAATCGGCCTTCAAGACTTGGCGCAAGGTGCCGATTGAAGATCGACGCGCGGCTGTGATGAAACTGGCCGATGCGATCGAAGCGAGGCTCGACGAGTTAGCCCGGCTGCTTACCCAGGAGCAGGGCAAGCCGCTGAGCGAATCGACCGCGGAAATCACCTATACTGCGGCATTCCTGCGCTATCTCGCTTCGCTTAATCTCGACAACAAATTGATCGAGGACAACGACAACCGCCGGGTCGAAATGCGCCGCAAGCCGCTGGGCGTGGTCGGTTGCATCATCCCCTGGAACTTCCCGGTGCTGATCGTCGCCTTCAAGGCTCCGGTCGCCTTGCTGGCGGGCAATACCATCGTCATCAAACCGGCTCCGACCACACCGCTGACCACGCTCCGGCTGGGTGAGCTCTGCGCCGAAATCTTCCCGGCCGGGGTGATCAACATTGTTACCGACCAGAACGACCTTGGCGGGGTGATGACTAACCATCCTGACATTGCCAAAATCAGCTTCACCGGCTCGACCGAGACCGGCAAGAAAGTCATGGCCAGCGCGGCCAGTACGATCAAGCGGATCACCTTGGAGCTGGGCGGCAATGACGCAGCGATCGTGCTGGGCGATGTGGATCCCAAAAAGGTCGCGCCCGGCATCTTCGGCGGGGCGACAATGAATGCTGGCCAGGTCTGCCTCGCGATCAAGCGCGTCTATGCCCATGAATCGATTTATGACGAATTGTGCAGCGAGCTGGCTCTGCTGGCTGATGCAGCGGTGGTTGATGACGGGCTCAAGCAAGGATCGCAAATCGGCCCGCTGCAAAACAAGATGCAGTACGAGAAGGTCAAAGTCTTCCTTGAAAATGCACGCGCCAACGGCAACATCATCGCCGGCGGACAGGTTGAGGACCGGCCCGGCTATTTCATCCGCCCGACCATCGTTCGCGACATTTCCGACGGGACGATGCTTGTCGACGAGGAACAGTTCGGTCCGATCTTGCCGGTGATCAAGTTCAGCGACGCAGATGACGCGATGGAACGCGCCAACGCATCTCCCTGGGGGCTTGGCGGTTCAGTCTGGTCGAATGATCGCGACAAGGCCTACGATCTCGCCTGCGAGATGGATTCAGGCACGGTCTGGATCAACAAGCACCTCGATTTCGGCCCCAACATTCCGTTCGGCGGGGCCAAGCAATCGGGCATTGGTGTGGAATTCGCAGAGGAAGGTCTTCACGAATTCACGCAGATTCAGGTGATCAACGAGGCCCGATGAGTCAGCTAAGTTACTCGAAGGGCGTTACCCAGCCGTCGCTGCTCGAACATACCATCGGCGAGGCATTGGAGCGCGCAGCTTTGGCCTGGCCCGAGGGACTAGCGCTGGTCTCGCTCCACCAGGGCCTCCGATGGACCTGGGCGGAACTCAACGCCGAGGTTGATCGCATTGCCACCGGTCTGCTCCATCAGGGCGTCGCAAAAGGCGACCGGGTGGGGATCTGGGCGCCCAACTGCGCCGAATGGACCGTAATCCAGTTTGCTACCGCGCGGATCGGGGCGGTGCTGGTGACGATCAACCCGGCCTACCGGGGGAGTGAGCTCGAATATGCACTGAACAAGGTCGGCTGCTCTGTGCTTATCACCGCACCTCGCTTCAAGACCAGTGACTATGTCGACATGCTGCGCGAGTTGGGGCCGGACAGATTGCCACAGCTGCGCCTGATGGTCTCATTGGGCGAGGCATGCCACGTAGGGTTCATGACCTGGGCGGAGCTGCGGGCCGAGCCGGACCGCGCACGCCTGGCCGCGGCTGCCGCCTCGCTCGATCGCAACGATGCAATCAACATCCAGTTCACCAGCGGGACCACGGGCTTTCCCAAGGGCGCGACGCTGACCCACCGCAACATTCTCAACAACGGGCTGTTTTGTGGGCGTCAGATCGAGCTGACCCCGGCCGACCGGATCTGCATACCCGTCCCGCTGTACCACTGTTTCGGCATGGTGCTGGGCAATCTGGCCGCGCTTACCAGCGGGGCGGCGATGATTTACCCCGGCGAAGCCTATGATCCCCGGGCCGCGCTGGAGGCAGTGCAAGCCGAGGGTTGCACTACGCTTTACGGCGTGCCGACGATGTTCATAACGATCCTCAACCAGCCAGACCTCGACAGCTACGACATGTCGACCCTGCGCACCGGGATCATGGCCGGTTCGCCCTGTCCCGTTACAACGATGAAGGCCGTGATCGACAAGCTCAACATGGCCGAGGTGACAATCGCATACGGGATGACCGAGACCAGCCCGATAACCACCCAGACCGCGACCGATGATCCGCTGGAGGAGCGCGTTTCGACGGTCGGGCGGGTCCACCCCCATGCCGAGTGTAAGATTATCGGCCCGGATGGCAGCACTCTGCCGATCGGGGAACAGGGCGAATATTGCTCGCGTGGTTATGCAGTTATGCTGGGCTACTGGGACGATCCAGCCAGAACCGCCGAGGCGATCGACGCCGATGGCTGG
>JBKJTN010000123.1:0-12681 GCA_046590275.1 Novosphingobium sp. | reverse complement strand
GTCCCTACATCGTGTTCTTCGATTGGGATAAGTCGGACATCACGCCTGAGGCGGCAACCATCCTTGATAGCGCTGTCACTGCCTATGGCAGCTGCGAGCGCGTTCCGGTGATGCTGGCTGGTTATGCTGACCGTTCGGGCAGCCCGACCTACAACCAGGCATTGTCTGAGCGTCGTAACGCCTCGGTCACTGGCTACCTTACCTCGCGCGGCGTCGCTGCCGATGCGATCACCGGTCAGGGCTTTGGTGAAAACAATCCGCGCGTGCCCACAGCTGACGGTGTCCGCGAGCTGCAGAACCGCCGCGTTGAGATCACTTACGGTCCAGGTTCGGGCATGTAAGCTGGCCTCACGGCTGAATGATCAAGGGGCCGGAGCAATCCGGCCCCTTTTTCGTTATGACTTTCTTGAGTGTCAAACATCCGGAGACAGAGACATGTTGCGCCAATTTGCCCCGATTGCCCTGTCCCTAGTTGGGCTCGTCGGCTGCACAACGCTTGGCACCATGCCTGCCAAGCGCATCGCAACTGCCGTTTTGCACAACGCCAATGGCCTTCCCACCGGGACCGCCGTGCTAACAGCACGCGGTGACCGCCTCACGCTCAATCTGGCGGTAGCCGGACTGCCGGCTGGCGATCACGGGTTACATCTACACATGATCGGTAAATGTGAAGCCCCGACTTTTTCATCGGCTGGCGGGCATCTTAATCCTGACGGCCACCAGCATGGAACGGTCAATCCTGCGGGTAGCCATCTGGGTGACCTGCCCAATGTGACGATCAATGCGCGCGGCGCAGGCACGCTGTCCGTCCAGCTTGCTGGGGCAAGCGCAGACCTCGAGGCAGCGCTGTTCGATGGCGATGGAAGTACTATCGTCGTTCACGCCGATCCGGACGATTACAAGACCGATCCGAGCGGGAACAGCGGCGCCCGGATCGCTTGCGGAGTGCTGCAGCGCGCTAGCTAAAGCTGCTCACCTGCGGCCGTCGCGCGCTGGATGACTGTTCCTGCAGCACGGGGGACGAGCCGCAACGCTGCAATCAGCAAGCCCGTTCCTATCGGCACCGAGATCAGAGTCGACATAACGCCCAGAGCAAGGTCGTCGCCGTTCACCGCCGAAACGTAGCCAGCCATGAACGGCCCAAGCGCGAGACCAACCAGCGTCGTCGCGAGGAAGAACGTGGCTGTGGCCGTCCCGCGCATCCGGGGCAGGACCAGCTGCTGGCTCGCCGCGGCAGCCGCGCCCAAGGCACTCGACGACAACATCAAGGTCACAAAGTTAAGTATGGCGAATTCAGTCATGGTATCGACCGTGTAGGCGCCGATCAGCGGCGCAACTGGCGCAAGCAAGCCGAACAATACGACCATGACACGGCCATTTCCGTAACGCTGCTGCAGCAGATCGGCCATACGGCCGCCGACGATCACTCCGATAAACCCTGCCACTGCCGCAGGCGCGCCAACCAGCCAGCCCAGATCAGCCTTGTCGACCCCGAACACGCGTTCCGCATAAGGCGCACCGAAGAAGGAAGCAGCGTAGGCAGTGAACGACACCATGCCATACCCTAGCGTCGTACACAGGAAAGCAGGCGAGCCCCAAATCAGGCGAAAAGTTGGCAAATCGCGGGAACGTAGCGCCGCAGCCCAACAGAACACCGCATAAATCCCAACCCCCAGAAATATCCATTGCTTGGCCGTGCTTTCGCCTGCCAGCCAGGTCAGTCCGTACACAACAAAGGCAATCAGGCCGGCCACAAGCAGGTTGATAAGCAGTGCCGGGCCGCCGCGCCGCGCCGCGCCGATGACGGTAAAGGGCGGGATGACATCGAGCAGCTCGTTGAAGAAGCCCCGGAACGGCTGCTTCTCGCTAGGCGTTGGCAGGCCATCGATTGCCCCCCGAACCGGCTCACGCAGGGTCGAGACCCACACAGCGAGCAGCAAACCGGGCAGGCCTACGGCCAAGAACGCCGCTTTCCAACCAACCAGACCCAGCGGCCCGCCACCCGGGTAAGCCGCGTTCCAGCGCTCCACGATCAGGCCGCCGATCAAAAGCGACAAGCCGCCGCCAAGATATAGCCCCGACGAATAGATCGCCAACGCCGTCGCGCGCAGCCGCTTCGGAAAAAGGTCGGCGATCAGCGAATAGGCGGCGGGGCTAGCGGTTGCTTCGCCCACGCCGACTCCGATGCGCGCTGCGGTAAGCATTGTGCCATTCTTGGCAAAACCTGAGATCGCCGTCATCACCGACCACAATGCCAGCCCAAAACTGAGCAGTCGGACCCGGTGCCAGCTGTCAGCCAGCCGCCCCAAGGGGATGCCGAACAACGCGTAAAAAACGGCGAAGGCTGTGCCATAAAGGAAACCCAGGTCAGCATCGCTGAGCTTGAGGTCAGCCTTGATGTCATTGGCCAGAATCGAGAGGATCTGACGGTCAACGAAATTGAGGATGTAGACCAGGACAAGGACGCCGAGCACGTACCAGCTGTAGCCGGTGACGGGCTGTTCTTCGGCAGAGGTCTGGTCCATCAATGATCTTTCAAGTTGAGGCATAGAGCGTCGTGTCGATCAGTCCTGCTGATGCAAATCCGGCGCGACGCAATCGGCAGCTGTCGCACAGACCGCACGCGCGGCCATCGGGCAACGGGTCATAGCAAGACCAGCTGATCGCCGGATCAAGGCCGAGCCGGTCAGCCTCGCGGGCAATGTCTGCTTTTCCGAGATACTGCAGCGGAGCATGAATCGTGAAATCGTCGCCCTTGGCCCCCGCCTTGGTAGCGAGTTGCGCAAGATCGGAAAAAGCGGAGATGAATTCCGGCCGGCAATCGGGATAGCCTGAATAATCGAGCGCATTCACCCCGATGAAGATGTCCCGGGCGCCCAGCGCCTCGGCCCAGGCCAGCGTCAGCGACAGAAACACGAGGTTTCGTGCCGGAACATAGGTAACCGGAATATCACTCCCGACCCCGCCCTTGGGTACCGCCAGATCGGACGTCAGCGCTGATCCGCCAAACTGGCGCAAGTCAAGCGGCAGAACAACATGGCGCTCCGCACCAAGCTTGTCGGCAATAATACGGGCCGCTTCAATCTCTCGGCGATGGCGCTGATTGTAATCAATTGTCAGCGCGTTGAGCGCATATCCAGCCTCGCGAGCGAGCGCGGCGACGACCATCGAATCAAGCCCACCTGATAATAGCACCACCGCTTTGCGGCCTGCTCCTTCCCCGACACTGTGCATTGTCCCGGGCTAACCGTTCCCGGCACAACAGGCAACCGATGTCAGCCCGAGCAATCCCCCACTCGCCGTGCTTCTACCGTGAAATCGAACGGCAGTCCTTCAGCGATGCCTTGACTGTCGATCTGAACCAGACGGTTTGATTCGCGGCGAATATGGGTGCGTCCATAGCCCCGGCCGCGGCAAGTGTACTGGACGGTCACCTGACCGGGCTGGTCTTCTACGATAAAACGTTCGCAGGTAGATTCTGAATGGCGCAGCTGGATAAGGCGGCGTCCGCTATTGACGCATAGGCGCTCCACTACATTGCGGCCGTCGCGCGGGCGCAATTCCCACATGCCGTGATCAAGCTGGTCGAGCATGGCCAGCGCCGGGCGCTGACCCGATGCGGGCACGGTACTCGCGCAGAGCGCCGCGACCAATCCTGCGGCCATTCGCAAAGTCCTGTTGGGCACTGCAATCAACCTCAATTCTTGCGCAACGAGCGACGCAAAGACCATCGCATCATTAATTACGCTTGTATCATGGCGACTCGCCGCGACCAAGCGTGTATTTCTGTCGACGAATTGAGAATTTATATATCGATCTCAAACAACTTCGAGCAAAATGCGCAATCGACCACGATCAATCCCGCATCATCGCGCATCTCGGCTCGTTCCGATTCCGGGAATTGGGCGATGACCGAACGGTAGTGGTCAATGCTGCAACGGCAGCCGCGCGACAATTCCGGGCCATGCTCAACCCGCACTTCGGATTCTTCGTGAAACAAACGCCAGATCAGCGCTTCAAGCGATAGTTGGGGATCGACCAGCTCATCGTGTTTGGTGCTGCCGGCAAGCACTGCAACATGCTCCCACTCCGGGTGGTCGAGCCGGACATGCAGCCGCTCGCGTCCCTCCTCCCCTTCGGCCAGATGTTGCGCCAGCAGTCCGCCCGCCACACAGGTCTTGCCATCGGATCGAACCGCAACGCGCATCAGTGTCGGGACCTGTTCGGACTGAACGAAATAGGCCTGGCAAGCCTCGGCCAGTGAATTGCCTTCGAGCGGGACAATTCCCTGATAGCGCTGATTGGCACTTGCCAGATCGAAGGTCATCGCGAGGTAGCCCTGACCAAACAATGCGAACAGCGACGGATTTGCGCCCAGTGCAGCCAACCGTTCCGCATCGTGGCGAACGTAGCCGCGCAGCTCTCCTCCCCGGTAATCGCAGACCAGCAGCCCAACGATCCCGCCGCTAGTCTGCGCTTGCACAGTGAGCTGCCCGTCCTCATCCTTGAAGAGCCCGCCGATCAGCGCAGTGATTACCAGCGCTTCGGCCAGCAAATGCTTTATCGGCGGCGGATAATCGTGGGCCGCGAGGATCGTCTCCAGCACCGGGCCCAGCCTGACGATCCGCCCCCGCGCATTTCGGGCCGGGATGGTGAACGACAGCAGCTGATCGAAGCCGGTCTCGCCTTCCGGGATCTGCGAGGCCTGGGTCACAGCTGACCGAAGACCCAGCGCAGAACGGACTTCTGGGCATGGATGCGGTTCTCCGCTTCGTCCCACACCTGTGATTGCGGCCCGTCGAGCACGGCATCGGTCACTTCCTCGCCGCGGTGCGCGGGCAAGCAGTGGAGAAACAGCGCATCGGGAGCGGCCTCGGCCATCAGCGCCGGATTGACCTGAAACGGCGTCATCGCCGCAATCCGCGCTTCTGCTCCGCTCTGCCCCATTGAAACCCAGGTGTCGGTGATTATTACATCGGCCCCGCGAGCAGCCTCGCCTGCATTGCGGTGGACGCTGATCTGCGCTCCGCAAGCGCGAGCTCGCTCGATGGTAGCGAGATTGGAATCATAGCCCTCCGGCACCCCGATGCGGACATTGAACTTCATCAATCCAGCCGCTTCGACGATCGAATTGAGGACATTGTTGCCGTCACCCAGCCAGGCGACTTCGAGACCTGGCAGCGCCTTGCCGCTTTCGATCATGGTCAGCAGGTCAGCCATGATCTGGCAGGGATGCGAGCGATCCGTCAGTCCATTGATTACCGGCACACTGGCAAAGTGAGCCAGTTCTTCGATCTTGGCGTGATCGTCGGTCCGGATCATGATCGCATCGACCATCCGGCTGAGTACCCGCGCGGTATCGGCGATGCTCTCGCCCCGCCCGATCTGGGTAGTACCCGCATCCATCACGATCGCGCTCCCGCCAAGCTGGCGCATTGCCATGTCGAAAGAGACGCGGGTGCGGGTCGAATTCTTTTCAAAGATCATCGCCAGCACATGACCGGCCAGCGGCGCATCGCTGTCGGCCCGGCCCTTGGGCCAGCCCAGCCGGGCTGCCTTGCGGTCCTGGGCATCACCCAGCATGGCGGCGATGGCATCGCCGCCAGCATCGCCCAGATCGAGGAAGTGCCGGATCATCCTGCCCCCTCTGGCAGCTGGTAACTGGCGGTCCCGGCAGACAGCCGATCCATGAACTCGTCGATATGGCTGTCATCGATCACCAACGGCGGGATCACCCGCACGGTGTTGTCGCCGGCAGCGACGGTGAGCAGTCCGTGATTGTCCCGCAGATGCGCGACGAACGGCCGGCTTTCGCTGCGCATCTTCAGCCCCAGCATCAGCCCGCGTCCCCGGACCAGCTCGAACAGCTCCGGATAATTGCCGATGAACTGTTCCAGCCGCGCGCGGATCCGCTCACCCTTGGCGCGCACTTCGGTGAGGAATTCCTCGTTCGCCACCACATCCAGCACAGCCTCGCCCGCAGCGATCGCAAGCGGATTGCCGCCATAGGTTGAGCCATGCGTGCCCAGCCCCATGCCGCGCGCTGCCTTTTCGGTGGCAAGGCAGGCGCCGAGCGGGAAGCCGCCGCCGATGCCTTTGGCCGTCGCCATGATATCGGGCGTGATCCCGTATTGCTCATAGGCATAGAGTGTACCGGCCCGGGCCATTCCGCACTGCACCTCATCCAACACCAGCATCAGATCATGCTCATCCGCCAGCGCCCGAAGGCCCTGCAGGAATTCATCCGAGGCTGGACGGATCCCACCTTCGCCCTGGATCGGTTCGACAATGAAGCCCGCCGTATTGGGCCCAATGGCGGCCTTGGCAGCTTCGAGATCGTCAAAATCTACATATTTGAAGCCCGGCAGCAAAGGCATGAAGCCCTTGTGCATCTTATCCTGATTGGAGGCGCTGATCGTTGCCATGGTCCGCCCATGGAAGGCATTCTTGAACGTGATCAGCTCAAACTTGTGATCATTGCCGACGTGCTGGTGATAGGCCCGCGCGGTCTTGATCGCGCATTCGACCGCTTCGACCCCCGAGTTGGTGAAGAACACCGTGTCGGCAAAGGTCAGATCGACCAGCCTCTGGGCAAGATGTTCGCCTTGCGGGCTGCCATAGAGGTTGGAGACATGCATCAGCTTCGCCGCCTGGCGCTGGATCGCACCGATCAATCCTTCATGCGAATGGCCCAGCAGATTCACGGCAATGCCGCTGGCGAAATCGAGGAAACGCCGCCCATCCTCATCGATCAGGTGGCAGTGCTCACCGCGAACCGGGCGCACACCGCAACGAGGATAAACGGGCATCAGCGGGGTGATCGACATTGCAGCAATCCTTTGCGATCTGAAAATGTACCGAGTGAAGGGAATGGAAACGACAAATGGCGGCTCTTTCGAGCCGCCATTTGCGCGCGTTTATGAAGTCGCAAGCCTCCGGTCAAATAAACCTGGGCGATGCGGACGGTATCAGCCCTGGCGCGCCACCAGGTTGACCGCCGAATATTTGCCTCGTCGATCGACCTCGATGTCGAACTCCAACCGGTCACCTTCGGCCAGATCGCGCATGCCCGAACGTTCGACTGCGCTGATGTGCACGAACGCATCCGGCTGGCCATCATCACGGGTGATAAAGCCGAAGCCCTTCATGGAGTTGAAGAACTTGACCGTGCCAGTCGCTTTCTCGCCGGTCAGCTCGCGCTGCGGCGCTTCTGGCGCTTCGCGCTTGGCTACCGGAATCACATCGCCGACCACGACCAGATCGGTCGCCGAGACCTTGCCGCCGCGATCAACCAATGTGAATTCAAGCTGCTGACCTTCGGCCAGACCTTCAAGGCCGGCACGCTCGACAGAACTGATATGGACGAACACATCTTCGCCGCCGTCTTCGCGCTGGATGAAGCCAAAACCCTTCTGGGTGTTGAAGAACTTGACGACGCCCTTGCCTTCACCAACGACCTGAGCCGGCATGCTCGCGCCGCCACCCCCGCCGCCGCCGCGCGGGCCGCTGAAGCCGCCGCCGCCAGAGCCGCCGCCGCGATCACCGCCGCCGCTGAAGCCACCGCGATCACCAAACCCGCCGCTTCGAGGCGCACCGCCACCAAACCGGTCACCCCCACCAGTTGCCGCAAAGGGATCAAACCCTTCTTCGCCGAAACCATCCCGCTTGTCGCGCCCGCGGCCACGACGTCCTCGATCAAAACCCATAAAACCGAACGTACCTTCGCTTCGCCCCATATTGATTCTGTCCGGCCGCGCGGACGAATCGCGCCAGACGACAGGGCAAGCGGCAACAAAGCCCTTCCCGCTGCGCGAGCTGTATTAGACCATAATCAGCATGTTGGCGAATCGATTCAGAAGCAGGCCCGCTCCCATCAGAGCGGTGTGACATTTCTGCCAAGTGGCCCCCGGTAAAGATAGCGAGACTTGCCAGTCCCGATCAGCGTTGGCACAGGGTGCGAATGGACATTCTTGCACTTCTTACCGATCCGGCCGCGTGGATCGCCCTGTTGACCCTGATTGCTCTCGAGATCGTGCTCGGCATCGACAATCTGGTCTTTATCGCGATTCTCTCCAACAAGCTGCCTGCGCACCAGCAGGCGCTGGCCCGGCGGATTGGGCTGACCCTGGCACTGGTCATGCGGATTGTATTGCTGCTGTTGATCGGCTGGATCGTGACGCTGCAGCAGCCGCTGTTCGATCTGGGCATCAGCGGCGCACCGGGTCCGCATGGCGAGCCCGGTTTTGAAACAGCATTTTCCGGACGCGACCTGATCCTGATTGCAGGCGGTCTGTTTCTGCTGTGGAAGGCAACCAACGAGATCCACCACAACCTCGATCCCGAGGGAGAAAGCGGCGAGCTGCTCGATCATGACAAGGGCATTGCCCAGATCGGCTTCAATTCGGCGATCGCGCAAATCATCGCGCTCGACCTGGTCTTTTCGGTCGATTCGATCCTGACTGCCGTGGGCATGACCGACCATATCCCGATCATGATTACCGCCGTGGTCTTCACCGTCGGGGTGATGATGCTGGCCGCCGATCCGCTATCCCGGTTTATCGAGAAGAACCCGACGCTGGTGATGCTGGCGCTGGCCTTCCTGGTGATGATCGGGGTGGTGCTGCTGGCCGATGGCTTCGGGGTGCATATCCCCAAGGGTTACATTTATGCCGCGATGGGTTTTTCAGGCCTGGTCGAAACGCTTAACATCATCAGCCGCAACCGCCGCCAGCGCAAGGCGCAGACAGCAAACGGATAGGGCCGCAGAATGTTTCGCCAATTGACCGATCAGGTTTTCGTCAGCCCCCAGATCAGCCTGGCCGAAGTGGCAGAAGCCGCCGCGCAGGGCGTGACGCTGATCATCAACAACCGCCCCGAAGGTGAGAGCGACGATCAGGTCGCCGGCGCCGAGATTGAGACCGCGGCCCGCGCCGCCGGAATGGATTATGCTGCCATACCGGTCACGCATGCCGGCTTCAGCCAATGGCAGATGGAGGCCATGGCCAAGGCGCTGGACGAAGCGAGTGGCCCAGTGCTGGCCTATTGTCGTTCGGGCACAAGATCGACCTTGCTGTGGGCACTGGCCGAGGCAAACCGGGGCCGCAATCCCGGTGTGTTGACGGCGCAGGCGGCGGCGGCAGGCTATGATCTGACCCCGGTTCGCGAGATGATCGACATGCTGGCGGCACGTGAGCGGTGAGCGGGGCGCTGATAGCTCAGCTGCTTCAGCTTGGCGGCTCGATTCTCGCGATCCTGGCGCTGTGGTGGCTTGCGATCAAACTGGGGCTGGGGGGCGACGTCCGGATTCGCGATGAGGATCACGCCCGTCAGCTGGCCGAGGAGGCCTTGCACGGCTTCACCGCGGAACAGCTCGCGATAGATCGGGCGGGGATGGGTGCGTTGCTGCGCGATGCAGCTGGCCGGGTGATGCTGGTGCGCCGCCACGGCGGCCAGTTCGCCGCGCGCCTGCTCGATAGTCACAGCTTTACCCGGCTCGACCGCAACTTCCTGACCGTTGCCAATGGCGAGAAGCATTTTGGCGCCTTCACGCTCGATCTGGGCGACGATGCGCAGATCTGGGCCAGTAGCCTGCGCCGTCTGGGAGCCTGAGCAATGCCCGACTTCAGTCCCCCAATCTTCAATCCGGTCGATTATGCTGTTCCCGGCTTCATCCTGTTGATCATCATCGAGATGCTGTGGGCCCGCAAGCGTGCGCCGGAGAAATACGAACCTCGCGATACGCTGACTTCGCTGGCGCTCGGCACCGGCAGCACCGTAGCCGGCGCCTTGGCTGGCGGGCTTGTAATTGCGCTGCTTCTGTGGGCTAACCAGCACCGGCTGTTCGATATTGGCTGGGCCTGGTGGGCCTGGGCACTGTGCTTCGTGCTGGATGATCTGGCCTATTACTGGTTCCACCGGATGGCGCACCGGGTCCGCTGGTTCTGGGCCAGCCACGTCAACCATCACTCCAGCCAGCATTACAATCTGTCAACCGCGCTGCGTCAGACGTGGACCGGGTTTATTGCAGTAAGCTTTATTTTCCGGCTGCCACTGGCGCTGGTCGGATTCCCCACGGCGATGATCCTGACTTGCGGCGCATTCAATCTGATCTATCAGTTCTGGTTCCATACCGAGGCGATCAATCGGATGCCGCGCTGGTTCGAGGCGGTGATGAACACGCCGTCGCACCACCGGGTCCACCACGCCACCAACCCGGTCTATCTGGATCGCAACTATGCCGGGGTGTTCATCATCTGGGACAAGATGTTCGGCACGTTCCAGCCAGAACTTGGCACCGAACGAATCCGCTATGGGATCGTCAAGCAACTTGGCAGCTTCAACCTGTTTTGGAGCGTACTCCACGAATGGATTGGCATCGCGCAGGATGTGTGGGCCGCGCCGTGGCGGCACAAATTCTCCTACATGTGGCGCGAGCCGGGCTGGAGCCACGATGGCAGCCGGGACACCTCGGACACGATCCGGGCGCGCTGGGCGGAGCGGCAATCGGCTTCTGGCCCCGATTAGTATTGCGCCGATTTAATCGCTCGCTTAACTCTCCTGCCAAACGCAGGAGAGTTCATGGACGAGTTTGATATCATCGTGATCGGCGGCGGCAGCGCTGGCAGTGCCGCGGCTGGGCGGCTTAGCGAGGACGGCAAATACTCGGTCTGTCTGCTCGAAGCGGGCGGCACCAACGACAATATGCTGGTCAAGACCCCAGGCTTCATGCCCTTCATTCGGGGTGCATCGAACTGGAAGTTCGATACCGTCCCGCAAAACGGACTTAATGGCCGTGTTGGCTATCAACCGCGGGGCCGGGGCTTGGGCGGATCGAGCGCGATCAACGCCATGGTTTATATTCGCGGCAACCATTATGATTACGATCGGTGGGCCGAACTTGGCTGCACTGGCTGGAGCCATGCCGATGTGCTGCCTTGGTTCAAACGCTCTGAAGGCAATGAACGCGGCGGCGATGAGTGGCATGGCGGCGAGGGCCCGCTCTCGGTTGTCGACCAACGTTGGACCAACCCCGGTTCAAACGCTTTCATAGCCAGTGCAGAGGCGTTGCAACTGCCTTGCAATTCGGACTTCAACGGAGCGCAGCAGGACGGATTTGGCCTTTATCAGGTGACCCAAAAAGGCGGCGAGCGCTGGTCAGCGGCGCGCGCATATCTTGCGCCGCGCCCCAATCTGGCGATCCGCACCGGTGCACTGGTCGAACGGATCCTGACCGAAAATGGCCGCGCTACCGGTGTTGCGGTCCGCTTCGGCAAGCGCCGCGAAGTGATCCGCGCCCGGGGCGGCGTGATTCTTTCGGCCGGAGCTTTCGGGAGCCCGCAAATCCTCATGTTGTCCGGCATCGGCCCCGCCGCGCATCTCCAGCAGCACGGCATCGAAGTGGCGCTCGACCGCGCCGCTGTCGGTAGCGATTTGCAGGACCACATCGACTATGTGGCGAGCTGGGAGACCGCATCAAAGGACTTCATCGGCGACAGTCTTGCCGGAAGCTGGCGGATGCTGAAAGCGATCTTCGAGCATCGCCGCAAGCGCTCCGGGATCATGACCACGCCCTATGCCGAGGCCGGTGGTTTCTGGCGCTCGTCCCCCGATCTGCCCGCGCCCGATATTCAGTTTCACTTCGTGCCCGCCATGTTGGAAGACCACGGACGGGCCAAGGTCAAGGGTCACGGTTTTTCGTGCCACGCCTGCGTGCTGCGTCCGGAAAGCCGCGGAACTGTGCGATTGCAATCCGCCGATCCCGCTGCGGCTCCAGCGATCGATCCCAATTTCCTCGACGATCCCCGCGATATCGCCACCTTGCGCACCGGGGTGCGCTTGATGCACCGCATCGCCCAGGCTCCGCAGCTCGCTAATTATCAACCCAAGGACCGCCATCCGGTCGATCTGGCTGACGAGGCCGCGCTCGACGCCTTGATCCGCAGCCGTGCCGATACAGTCTATCATCCGGTCGGAACTTGCCGGATGGGCGGCGATGCGGGAAGTGTGGTTGATCCTGTTCTGAAACTGCGCGGGTTCGACGGGCTGTGGGTGGCCGATGCCAGCATCATGCCCCGGCTGATCTCCGGCAACACAAACGCCCCCTCGATCATGATCGGCGAGCGCGCTGCCAGCTTTGTCAAAGCGGCACTCAACTAAGCGGCGAGCGCTGAACTCGGGAAAACTCGCAATCCTGGCCCACAAAAAAGGGGCCCGAGTGGCTGGCTCGGGCCCTTCTAGTTTGTGTTCGCAGGAGGAACATGGGTTGGCGAGGCCGGGGGGAGGAGAGGAGGAACCCCGGCCCCGCCAATTTCGGTAACTCAGTAATTATAGGCGCGTTCGCCGTGTTCGGAGAGATCAAGCCCTTCGCGCTCGGCTTCCTCGGTGGGACGCAGGCCGATGGTCTTGTCGATCACGTAGAACAGGATCGCAGAACCGATGCCTGACCACAGCAGCGTGACACTTACAGCTGTCGCCTGGGTGATCAGCTGACCAACCATATCATATTCGCCGGGGACTGCCGGGAAGACGGTGTAATCAAGCCAGCCCTGACCGCCGAGCGACGGTGCTGCGACAATCGCGGTGCCCAGTGCGCCGACGATCCCGCCGATGCACTGGGCACCGCGATTGTCGCAGCACCGTCGCTCGGCGGTCAGGGCTGGCTTGATTACACCGTCTTCCCGG
>JBKJTN010000193.1:0-3965 GCA_046590275.1 Novosphingobium sp. | reverse complement strand
GGTCACCACCCGGGCCGCGCGTAGCCAGCCGCATATTCGCACGGTCATCGATCAGGTGGTCGAGCAGATCCAGTTGGTTTCAGCGCGGGTCGGCCATCGAGCCGAGGACGAATTTCGTTTGGCCTAGCGGCGCCCCGCCAGCCTTCGCACCATTTCCCGCACCTGCGCGGGCGTATCGCCGCTGACCACCTCGACATAGCCGATCCCGGCGCGGCGCAGCGCTTCCTTTTTGACTGCATCGCGCGCTGCTGCCGTGCCCTGATGATGGCCCTTGCCCTGGAACTCGACCGCATGGAGCGGGCGGCATTCGGCGTCGACGATCAGCAGATCGACCCGTTTGGAATTGATTGCGAAATAGGCGTCATTGTCTTCGCTGGCCAGGATTTCGCCCAGCGAAACCTGCCCCATCGCGCGCCAGCCAGGGGCATCTTCGGCGAGGACCTTGTCGAGGTGGACCAGCAGTCGCCGCTCGCCCGCGTTGAGCAATGCGCGTGACGTAAAGTCCGCCTCCATCACCAGCCGGAGCTGGTCGGTCGCGTCGAGCGCGGCGCGTTCGGGCGTACCTTTGAGCGGCACGGCTTTAAACTGCGCGAGCTTGCCGTTGCCCCAGCCGCGTTTGCCGCCAGCGTTCCGCCCCTGCCAATAGGCGCGTCGCTCCGCGCTCTTTTGGCCTTCGACAAAGCGTTCGACAATGATCCCGCACGCCGCGCCCAGCGCCAGCAACACGGCGAGCAGCCAGGGCTTGTCAATCAGGGCAATGATTTCGGGCGGCATGCCGTACTTTAACCCGCAGTCCTTAAAAAAACTGCTGCTGCTGAAGATACCGCCTGAAGTCCGGAATCTGTCACGGCCGTCTGTTGTTCCGCATCAAATCACCGGCCAGAGCCAACCTTAGTCGAACAGCTCTTCCAGGAACGACTTGCGGCGCTTTTTGTGCGGGTAGCCCTGGCTGTACCCCTGCTGCGGGTAGGCCTGCGGGGCATAGCCGGACTGTTGTGGCGGCGGCGGGGTGCTGGGGGCGGAGGGGGCTTCGGTCGCGCTGCGTTCGATGATCTTGTCGAGCTCGCCGCGATCAAGCCATACGCCCCGGCACTGCGGGCAATAGTCGATCTCAACCCCTTGGCGGTCGCTCATCACGAGCGGCACTGCGCAAACGGGGCACGGCATTCCAGCGGCTTGGGTCATATGTCAGGACTCCTCTGTTGTTTGTCCAAACGATCCGACATCGCCATTCTTGATGAATGACCAGAGGGGCCCGGCTCGCCAAGCTTAACTGGGTTGAAGCAGGGGTTGATTCAAGAGGTCGGGACGCGAATACTTGCCGGGAAGGCGAAAGTCCCTCTGTCGGCATAAAGTTTCCACTAGGCGAGCCAAAGCTATCGGCATACCATCGCGTCCACGAGGTCGCGCTCTTTGCATAGGGGACGTGTGCCTTGGACAATTCATCACAACTGAGCCGCCGCGCGTTTTCCGGGGCGGCACTGGCCGCGCTGGTAGTCGCGCCGGGGGCATTTGCTACTCCCGTATTTACTGCCGGTTCGCCGCTCGGGCCATTTTATCCGGTCCGGCGGCTGGCTGAAAACGATTGGGACCTGACCCGCCTCAAGGGCCACCAGAACCGCGCCAAGGGGGAAGTGATCGAGGTTACGGGCCGGGTGCTGGACCGCTATGGCAAGCCGGTCCGGGGTGCGCAGCTGGAGCTGTGGCAGTGCAATGCGGCGGGCCGGTATGCCCACGCCAATGAGCAATCGACGATGCCGCTCGATCCCGATTTTCAGGGCTATGCCAGCGTCACGACCTCGCGCGACGGAGAATGGCGGATCACCACGATCAAGCCGGCTTCCTATGCTTCGCCGATTGGCCGGCGCTCGCCGCATATCCACTTCGACATCCGGGGCCGTGACGAGCGGCTGATCGCCCAGATGTATTTCCCCGAGGACGCCCCGGCCAATGCCAATGACCAGTTGTACAAGGAGCTGGGCGATGATGCCCCGACCTCGGTCGCCGCAAACGCGGGCGCAGCGCGCTATCGCTGGGATATCGTGCTGATGGATGGCTAGGCCGCCAATTCAGAGCAATCTTCCAACCGGCTGAAAAGGCGGGAAGAAGTCGGGGGTGATTGTTTTTAGGGGGACTCCATGCACTTCGCCAAACCCGCAACGCTGCTGTCTGCAGCCGTGCTTGTCATGATTCCTGCCGCCGCGCAGGCGCAGGCATGGATCGGTCAGATCGTCGGCAACATGATGGCCCAGCAGGCTGCCTATGCGCAGGAAGTGGCCTGCATGAGCGGTACGCCGATGATCGACAAGGAGGTGGCCGAGGCAAGCACGCCCGCCCCCGGCCTGATGCGGGGCTATTGGCAGGCGGTGAGCGCTGGAACCGCGCCGACTGCGGTATTCCTGATCGATAAGAAAACGCGCTGGATCTCGGCTGGCAAGCAGTTGGACCAGACCAATCTGGGAACGCTTCGGGATCCGTTTGCCAGCGGCGGCGGTTCGTTGGTCGAAACGCCGATCGGCTTTGTCCGCGCTGGCGATGCGCAAAGCGCGCTTGGCCAGTGGGTGGTGCGTGATCCCGTGGGCAAGCGAGTCGGAACTTATCAGGGGCTGTTGCGCCGCAAGGGCGGCCAGTGGCTGATCTCCACGCTGACGCTGGTGGGCGCGAAGGAGTGGGCCGATCCGGTGGTGCAGTATTGTCATGCCCCCGGCGATGTCCTGCCTTATCGGATCGCAACCGCTGCGCGCGAGCTTGAGTATGCGGCCAAGCAGGAAGCCAAGGCCAGCGTGAAGGCTGCAGACGCTCTGGCGAGGGCTGAGCGCGCCCAGGCCGCGGCCGATGCAGCGCCGGGCAAGGCAGCCAAGCTCGATGCGCTGCGGCTTGCCAGGGAGGAAGCGGTCCGCCGCGAAGCAACCCTTGGCCAGCGGCGCACGGCCCTGCAGGTTGCACGCGACAACGACGCCGCCGCGAAGAAGGCTCAACAGGATTATGATGCGATGGTCGCTACCGGAAAAGCTGCATTGCTGGCCGGTGGCTGAAGCGCTTCACCTCTGATACGCGGTGAGCATAGCGAAGGCGCACAAATTCAGCGCTTCATATTCTCCAATCCGGGGAGTACGCCAGCCTTCTGCGAAGGGTTGGAGGCGTTCTGCTTCTTCGGTTTTTCCGCCTTGGGTTTGCGGATTTCCTTGCTCGACTTCTTCTGGCTTTTGGCCATGATGCTCTCCTGACGAAGGGCGCAATGCCCGCAGATAGCCTAGGCGTTCGCGCAGGAGATTGACAGGAAGATCGAACGATGGCTCGCGGACCTAGCGCTGCTCGGCATAGATCCGGCTGACCCAGCGCAGCACTGGGCGGGTCTGCCATTCTGCAACTTCAGCCGCCAGCACGGGAGGCAGACTAAGATTGGCGTAGGTTGGATGCCGGGCCGGGTTGACGAGCGGGGCGAGCAGACTGGCGGCAGTCAGATCGGCGCGGGTGAAACACTCGCCGTTCAAGTAGGGTCGCCCGTCGGCTAGCAAGCCATCCAGCCAATCCAGTTCGCCCAGCAGGATATCACGGGATTGGCGGCCCTGCGCCCTGCCAAGGTCCATGCCCTGGATCATCCGCGGCACAATCCTGCTCCAGCCAAGCGTCACTGCGATGCGGGGCATCCACGCCAGATCGCGCGAGAAGATCGGGCGAACCGAAGCGGGATCGTTAGGGTCAGGACCTGTTACCCGCGCCATCGAGGTTTGAAGCAAAATGGTCCAGCGCGAGGCGGATAGGTGCGGGAATAGTCATTCTATTTCAAGCCTATCTAACGCTGCGATGGGCCATTTTGGTCAAATCCGCTTGGACGGCAAAATGGCTTCCATCTCGAACAGAAATACGCTTGCAAAGACGTCCAGTCTTAACGGCGCGCATTTCCGCCCGATATGTTCGCCATTTTGCCGCCTCGAAGGTGCGGGTAACAGGTCCTGACCCTA
>JBKJTN010000075.1:0-15582 GCA_046590275.1 Novosphingobium sp. | reverse complement strand
CCGGCTTCATGGCCCAGGGCGGTTGCCCGGATGGCACTGGCATGGGCGGTTCGTCCAAGCCCGACCTCCAGGCCGAGTTCAACGCCGAGCCGCATGTTCGCGGCACTTGCTCGATGGCCCGCACCAGCGCGCCGAATTCGGCCAACAGCCAGTTCTTCATCTGCTTTGACGATGCCAGCTTCCTCAACAAGCAGTACACCGTCTGGGGCCAGGTCGAGAGTGGCATGGAACACGTCGATGCTCTGCCCAAGGGTGAGCCGCCGCGCGAGCCGGGCGTTATCCGCAAAGCGGTTGTCGGCTGATCTATCCCATATCCGTGGCCCGGCTGGGCCGGGCCACGGACTGGACGAACAAGTTTAATTTTCGACGGTGACGTTTCCGGATCGGACGCCGATCTTGGCCATTTTCTTGACGTATTGCTTGCGTTCATGGGACAGCTCGACGCTGTATTCTTCCCAGGCGTCGCGGCGATCTTCGATGTCGCTGACATGGCGCAGATCGCTGACCAGTTCCTTGCGTGCCTCGTTCAGATTGGCGCGATAGTTGAACCAGAACTTGCTTTCGATGCCGCCAATTGGTGAGCTGATGATGCGGGCTTCCTCTTCATGCGCAATCTGCTCTTCATAGAGCATGACGGCGGCCTGAGCGCTGCTGAAAGCGGCGGTGACGCTAGCCAGTGCGGTGAGTGATCCAAGGGCGAATTTGTTCATGTGATGTCTCCTCATGTGTCCGGCGGACGCCCTTTTGAACGGCCGCTTGAGGAGAAAACGACGCCCATCGGGTTTTTCATTCAACCCTGACGATTTTCTTGAGAGCGCGGTCAGATCATGTCACGGCGAGGGCGGTGGAGCCGGGGCAGGCGTTGGCACCCGCCTTACCGTCAGGATCTTGACCGGCGCCTCGATCATCTGGCCTTTCATCGCTCCTTGCCCGCGTGTTGAGGAGAGCGGGACGTCGTAGATCCGCCGCACCACATCCATCCCGGCCACGACCCTGCCGAAGGCGGCATAACCGGCCCGAAGCTCGGGATCCGCCGACTTTGGATCGGCATCCAGCCCCGCAAGATCTGACAGCAGGATCGAAAAATCGGCGGTCGCCGTGCCGGGCGCATAGCGAGCCATCGAAATCGCGCCAGCCTTGTGTAGTACACCCGTAATGCTGGTCGGCTCATGCGCGATGGGCTTGAGTACGCGTTTGGGATCGCCCTGTGCGCCGGCCTGGATGAGGCCATTGGGCGGAGTGCCCCAGGGCAGCCGCATCACCCGGTAAAAGGTGATCCCGTCCAATCGGCGCTGATCGACATAGGCGAGGAAATTGGTGCTGGAGATTGGCGCGTGCTTGCCGTCCAGCTCGATCTCGATCGTTCCAAGCTCAGTATTCAGCGCGACGCGGACTGTATCGGCCAACGGGATCGGCGCTGGCGGTCTGGGTGGTGATTTCTTGCGCGGCGCGGGGCTGGCAGCCGTCAGCGCGAACAGCAACGGGATGACGAACAGGGCGAATCGGCGGTTCATGGCGCGATCATGCCTCATGCGCGCGGCGCGCTACAGCCCTGCCTTGACCAGCCAGTCATGGAAGATCCGCACCGAGCGGATTTCCAGCGCTCGCGGACGGCAAATAAACCAGTAGCTGTAAGGGCTCTGCACCTCGATATCGAACAGCCGGGCAAGGCGGTTGTCTTTGGCGCGGGCGTAGTGATCGTCATGCATGATCGCGATGCCCAGGCCATTGGCTGCCGCCTCAAGGATCAGCTGACCCGAATCGAAGTGGTCGATCGCGGCAGGCTCAAGATCGGGCATTCCCATGGCCTGCTTCCATGCAACGAAGCTATCGGGCAGTTCGTTGTGAATGAGGAAGGTCTGGCGCGAAAGCCTGACCCGATCAGGCACCGGGCCGACCTCCTCCGCCAATGCTTTCGAGGTGAAGGCATAGACCCGGTTGTGATCAAGCCGCACCGCGTGGAACGAAGCGTCAGGCTTGGCCGCAAGGATGAAGGCGGCGTCCAGCGTATCGCCGACCCGCGATTCCAGATGCGGACTGGTATCGATATCGATGTGCAGGCGGGGATGCTGCTTGCGCAATTCGGGCAATCGCGGAAACAGGCGCTGTGATCCAAACAAGGGTAGTACCCCCAAATGCAGGCGCAACACCCGGCTATCCGCGACCTGGCCCTCAACCGCAGCGGCCAGCTCGTCAAACCGGGGGCTGACCGCATCGTAGAAGGCCTGGCCATCATCCGTCAGCTTCATCGCCTGGTGCTGACGCGTGAACAGCCGCTTGCCGATGAATTCTTCCAGCGCGGCGATCCGGCGCGAGAGCGCGGAAGGCGACAGGCCAAGCTCATCCGCCGCCGCCCGCGCCGAACCCATTCGGACGATGCGCACAAAGGCTTCGATCGCGCGAAGCGGGGGTAATCTGCGGATTGCCACCCTATTCGCTCAATTCTTTGGCAATGATCGGCGGGTGTAGCCGCAGCCGCGTGACATGGCGCGCATTCCCGGCGGTTACTTCGATTTTCCAGCCACTGCCATGCTCAAGGATCGCGCCGACCGGCGGGACTTGCTCGGCCAGCAGAAATGTCAGCCCGCCGAGCGTATCAACCGATCCTTCGACTTCTGCGAGGCGGGGATCGACCTTCTCGCCGACTTCCTCCAGTTCGACCCTGGCATCGGCATCCCACATCCCGTCTTCCAGCGGAAGGATCAGCGCAGTCGGCGCATCATCGTGCTCGTCTTCAATCTCGCCCACGATCTCTTCGACCAGATCTTCGATGGTGATGATCCCGTCGGTACCTGAATATTCGTCGATCACCACCGCCAAGTGGATCCGGCTGGCGCGCATATCCGCCAGCACGTCCAGTGCGCCGCGCGCTTGCGGCACGAACAGCGGCTGGCGCATAAGGCTGGTCCAGTCCTTGGGCGGGGCTTTGCCACTGGCGAGATAGGTGAAGATATCCTTCATCAGCACCATGCCGACAATTTCGTCGAGCGTTTCGCCGTGTACCGGCAACCGGCTGTGGCCGTGCTCGGCAAAAGCGGCGATTACTTCAATCCAGCTGGCAGAAGCCGGGATGGCGATGATCTCGCCGCGAGGAATCGCGACATCATCGGCATCATGTTCGCTGAAATGGAGCAGGTTGCGCAGCATCTGCCGCTCGATCGGAGAGAGATCACCCTTGGCGGCAGGCTCAGAATCCTCCTCATGCTCGTCGATCGCTTCTTCGATCTGGGCGCGCAGCGATTGATCGCCATCGCCTTCGAACAGGCGGCGGATCATGCGCCAGATGAAATGCCTACTGTCCGGTTCTTCGGAAACGGCGTCGCTGTAGCGGCCATTGTCGGCCATGGTATTGTCTAATCCTCGTGAAATCCGTCTGCATCGCCATATGGGTCGGCTAGCCCCATGCACGCAAGTGCCTTTATTTCAAGCGCCTCCATTGCGGCGGCGTCCTGCTGCGTTGTCTCATGATCATGCCCGGCAAGGTGAAGCAAGCCGTGAATGATCAGATGGGCCGCGTGGGCTTCGAGGGAGATACCTTTCTCCGCAGCCTCGCGGGTGCAGGTTTCCAGTGCCAGCGCGATATCGCCAAGCAATTCAGGCGGGCCATCGGACGAGAGCGCGATCAATTCTGCCCGTTCCAACATCGGGAACGACAGCACATTGGTCGGCTTGTCCTTGCCCCGCCATTCGCGGTTGAGCGCTTGGACTTCGGCGTCATCGGCGAAAAGGATGCTGACGGACAGGCGCGGGTTGGCAAGCTCGGGCGCGAATTGGGCGAGGGCGGCGGCGGCGCGGGTGGCCAGTTCTTCCCAATCGAGCGGAATCGGCCATGGGGCTTCGACTGCGCATTCAAGTTCCATGAGGGCATCCAATTCAGGAATCCTTGCCCTCATAGGCCTCCACAATCCGGCCGACTATCGGGTGGCGCACCACATCGGCGGAGCTGAACCGCGTCACATTGATCCCCTCGACGCCTTCCAGCCGCTCGACCGCGTCCTTGAGCCCGCTCATCGCATCGCCGCCAGGGATATCGACTTGCCGCGGATCGCCGCAGACGACCATGCGGCTGTTCTGGCCAAACCGGGTGAGGAACATCTTCATCTGGGCAGGCGTGGTGTTCTGCGCTTCATCGAGGATCACAAAGGCATCGGCCAGCGTCCGCCCGCGCATAAAGGCGATCGGGGCGACTTCGATTTCGCCGCTGGCGAGGCGCCGCTCGACCTGCTCCGGCGGCATGCAGTCATAGAGCGCATCATAGAGCGGGCGAAGATAGGGATCGACCTTTTCCTTCATGTCGCCGGGCAGAAACCCCAGCCGTTCGCCCGCTTCGACCGCCGGGCGCGACAGGATCAGGCGCTGGACACTGCCGGTGATCAGCTGGCTGACCGCCTGAGCCACTGCGACGTAGGTCTTGCCGGTGCCGGCCGGGCCCAGCGCGAAGATGATATCCTTGCCGGCCAGCGCGCGCATATACTCGATCTGCATGGCCGAGCGCGGGACGATGGTTTTCTTGCGGGTCCGGATCATGATCGGCGGAGCATCGTCGCCGCCGGTGATAATTCCCTCCAGCGTTGGCTCATTCGACATCGTGATCAGCGATTCGACCGCGCCGGCATCCAGTTCCTGCCCCGCGATCAGGCGCTGGTGCATGCCTTTCAGCACTTCGCGCGCGCGGGCCACCTCATCCTCGCCGCCCTCGATCTGGATGCGGTTGCCGCGCGCCGAAATATAGACGCCGAGCCGGTTTTCGATCTGCACAAGATTGGCGTCGAACTGACCAAACAGCGCGCCCAGCACGGCTGGCTCATCAAATTCGATCTCGGCACGGCTCCGTTTGGGTTCGGAACGGCGCGGGAGGTCGGAACGATTTTGCGCCGGTTCATAGGCGCGAGCAGGTTTGCGGGACATGCGCTCCTTTCAAGAGGGACCCGGATGGGCCGTCTTACAAGATAGGCTTCGCAATGTGACGCGCAAGTTGCAGATGGAAACTACTTGGTGGAAATCGCTTCGGTGAGGGCCGGCTGCAACAGTTTCGCCTGGAGCGAATTCGGACCCGCCTGGGTAAGTTCAACCGAAACAAGATTGCCAATTGCTGCTTTGCCCTCAAAATGCACCGTCTGCAGCCAGGGCGATTTGCCGAGCCACTGGTCGGGCAGCTTGCCGGCCCGCTCAACCAGCACTTCGCAAACCCGCCCGACGCAGCCCTGATTGAAGGCCATGCCGCCTTGCTGAAGCGCGGCTTGCAGGCGCTGGAGCCGTTCGTCCATTACCTCAGCGGCAATCTGTCCGTCCATAGTAGCTGCTGGAGTTCCCGGGCGCGGGCTGTATTTGAAACTGAAGGCTTGCACGTAACCAACCGTATTAACGAGGGAAAGCGTCTGTTCAAATTCCGCATTTGTTTCACCCGGGAAGCCGACGATGAAATCACCCGACAAGGCAATGTCTGGGCGCACCACGCGGACCCGATCTAACACCCGCAGATAGCTCGCCACGGTGTGGTTGCGGTTCATCGCCTTGAGCACCCGGTCGCTGCCCGATTGGACTGGCAGATGCAGATAGGGCATCAGCTTGGGGACCTCGTCATGGGCTGCGATCAGCGCATCGGTCATGTCATTGGTGTGGCTGGTGGTATAGCGGATTCGCGCCAACTCAGGGATGTCTGCCAAGGTGCGGATCAAACCATCGAGACCCAATTTGCGGCCCTTGGCATCTTCACTGGACCAGGCGTTGACGTTCTGGCCCAGAAGAGTGATCTCGCGCGCGCCGGCTTCGACCAGCTGCTCGGCTTCTTCAAGCAGGTGACTGAACGGACGGGAAATTTCCGCACCGCGCGTGTAGGGCACCACACAATAGGTACAGAATTTGTCGCAGCCTTCCTGGACGGTGAGAAAGGCGGATGCTCCGACCTTGCGGCGCGCCGGGAGGACATCGAACTTGGTCTGGGCCGGCATCCCAGTGTCGACCGAGCGGCGCCCGGCGATGGCCTCGTCCAGCATCTGCGGCAGGCGGTGATAGGCCTGTGGGCCGACCACCATGCGTACTTGGGGGGCGCGCCGCATGATCTCCTCACCTTCGGCCTGGGCAACGCAACCGGCCACCGCGATCAGCGGGACCGTGCCATCATCGCGGCGAATCCGGCCGATGTCGGAGAACACCCGTTCGGTCGCGCGCTCGCGGATGTGGCAGGTGTTGAGTACCACCAGATCGGCGTCGCTGCCCTCGGGCGAGGGGGTCAGGCCCTGGGCATCAAGCAGTTCGGCCATCCGTTCGCCATCATAGACGTTCATCTGACAGCCGAAGCTTCTGACCCGGTAGGTCTGTGGGGGCTGGGCCGGGTTCATGGGCTGCGCTGGCTAAGCTGTCAGCCGCTGCATCAAGGCATCTCTTGCCGCCGCCGCCATCGTCTTGCGCCCGGCCAGCGCCGCTCCTTCGAGCACGGGCAGGAAGTGGACCGTCACCACCAGCCCCCGGCCGCGGGCCATGATGCGCTTGAAATTGTCGAGCCCGGGCTCGTCGCCGACCCAGGCGATATCCGCGGCTTCAGGGCCGTAATCGAGCAGCACCGGCTGGATCGCGATCCCGGGCGGGACCGGGTCGAGCGCGGAGAGCAACGAGCTCTTGAACGGCAGCAACCCGGTGCCGTCACTGGTGGTGCCTTCGGGAAAAATCGTCAGCGCGCCGGTATCATTGATCGCCTCGCGAACCGCAGCTACCTGCCCGGCGATGCTGCCTGGATCGTGGCGGGCGATAAAAACCGTGTCGTTCATCGCGCAAAGCCAGCGCAGCAACGGCATTGAGGCTAGACCATCATGCCCGACAAACGCGCTTCCGGTGGTCGCGGCGATCGCCGGGATGTCGATCCAGCTGACGTGGTTGGCGAGCAGGAAAGCCCCGCGATGGACCTTTTCGCCTCTGACTTTGAGCTCCACCCCGGCAATCCAGGAAATTCCGCCCAGAAATATGCGCGGCAGAGGATTTTTGAGGCGGAGCGCCCGGCAGACGTAATAGAGCGGCACACAGGCGATCAGCAGGCTCACCATTGCCAGAGTGCGGGTGAATATTCGGGCCCAGCCGATCAGCGGAATGGTCTGGGGTTGAGCAATAGCGGCGACCATCACCTGAGCCTCAGCCCTCACGGTCCAAGCGCACACCGTAAAGCTCCATCCGGTGGTCAACCAGACGGTAGCCCAGCTTTTCGGCAATCTGGCGCTGGAGCGCCTCCAATTCCGGATCGACGAATTCGACGACTTTGCCCGTTTCAACGTCGATCAGATGATCGTGGTGAGCCTCGGGCGCGGCTTCATAACGGGAGCGGCCATCGCCGAAATCGTGACGATCGAGGATCCCGGCCTCTTCGAACAGCCGCACGGTACGATAGACCGTGGCGATCGAGATGCGGGCGTCAATTGCGACCGCGCGTTCATGCAGTTTCTCGACATCGGGGTGGTCATCGCTTTGCGAAAGCACTCGCGCGATGACACGGCGCTGCTCGGTTATGCGAAGCCCGCGTGTTGCGCAAAGCGCCTCAATGTCGATCGGATGGTGCACAGTGTGTCCGGATAAATGAAAAGCCTCGCCAAGTCATAGCTTGGCGAGGCGATTCTACAACCAATTGCGCTCAAACTGAACGTTTGACCTGAAACGGTGCTCAGGCCGCCTTGGGCTTGCGGCCGCGCTTCTGGCCTGGCTTGCGGCCGAGGCCGATCTTCTTGGCCAGTTCGCGGCGCTTTTCGGCATAGTTGGGGGCGACCATCGGATAGTCAGCCGACAGGCCCCAACGCGCGCGGTACTGATCCGGCGTCAAATTGTAATGCGTCATAAGATGACGCTTGAGCATCTTCAGCTTCTTGCCGTCTTCAAGGCAGGTGATGAAATCGGGCTTCACCGACGAACGGATCGAGACCGCTGGTTCGGGCAGGACTTC
This sequence comes from Novosphingobium sp., assembly GCA_046590275.1. Taxonomy (GTDB): domain Bacteria; phylum Pseudomonadota; class Alphaproteobacteria; order Sphingomonadales; family Sphingomonadaceae; genus Novosphingobium. Next base: position 7,658 of record JBKJTN010000075.1, on the reverse strand, counting down.
GACCGTCGCAACGGTCTGACCAAGCCCTGCCAGCGCGCCATAGACGCTGGTGATGAGCACCGAAAGATCGCTCACGGCAACACTGTTGTTGCTGACATGCGCGGCGACAATATCCGAAGTAAGTGTAATCAGCGTTTCGTTCATGTCGCTCATTGTCGAGTCCATGATTTTTCCTCTCTATTACTTGCGACCCCAAATTTGGAGGTTCCAGACGCAATTATCGCGTTCAGGTAGCGCTCCCCTAATCCTGCGATCTATCGAAAACAAGGACAATTAGACGAAATGCGAGCGGTTTCTGCCAGAGTGACGAATGGCTCAGTAAAAGTTTGTTCAAATGGACTATTCGAGGTCTCGTGCAAAGGTAATTGCATCGAGCCGCGCGCCCGCAGGCGTCCGATAATAGTTGGGACGGCGTCCGATCGGCTGGAAACTGTGGCGCAGATAAAGCGACTCGGCCGGGTTACCCTGGCGCATCTCCAGCAGCAGCCGAAGCGCACCGCGCGAGCGGGCAGCGGCGGCGAAGGACGCCAGCAACCGGGTAGCAAGTCCGCTGCGCCGATACTGCGGCGCTACTGCCAGCAGCAGCAATTCTTCTTCTTCCACGCCCTGCCGTGACAGGAAGAAGCCGGCCGCTGCTTCGCCCGGTGCGGGATCGTTGCCCGCTTCGTTCATCAGTCCGTAGTGGCTGCTGCCCTGGACCAGCGAATCCTCCAGCTGCCGCCGCGACCAGGCCTCGCCGAAGGCTGGATCAAAGGCACAGGCCATAATCGCCATGATCCGGTCGAGATCGTCGCTCATCGCGCTACCTGCGGCAGTTTCGCATCGGGCGCGCGGCCATAAAGCGGGGTGGGCCGTGACCCGATCGCCGTCAGCGGGAGCAGCGTAAAATCCCGCGCATCGGGCAGCAAGACCAGCGCCTCGCCCGATCCTCGCAGGTCCACCAGCGCCTCGGCCTGGCTCCCGGCGACCAGCGCGACTGATTGCTCTGCCGCCGTTTGCGGGGAGAGCGAAGCGATCGGTCCCATCGGCGTCCCATCGGCAGTAAAGGTCTGCACGAACCACTCGCCATGTCCGCCAGTCATCGCGGCTGTGACCGGCTGGTCCCCGCGCCGGTTGCGCGCCATTGCGGCGATCAGATCAAGGGTCGGATAGCCGATCAGCTCTGCTCCCCAGGCGAAAGCCAGCGCCCGGGCGGCGGCCAGGCCGACGCGCACCCCGGTAAAACTGCCCGGCCCCACCGCAACCGCGATCCGCTGCGCCTTGCCCTTGTCCGGCAGCGCGGCGATCATCGGCACCAGCTGTTCGGCATGGCCGCGCCCCAGGATGCGGAATTCGCCGCCCAGAGCCGCGCCGTCTTCCAGCAGGGCAACCGAGCAGGCCTCGGTCGCGCAATCGATCACCAGGGTCCGCATCATGCGGCCAGTTAGGCGTCAGTCGATCCGATTGAAAGTATCGAAATCGGGGCGCGGGCTCCGCGCGAAGATCGATGCCGGATCGCCATAACCCAGCGTCGAGATGAAGTTCGATTTGACCCGCGGCGTTTCGGCGAAGAAAGCGGCGTCGACCGCTTCATTGCTGAAGCCCGACATCGGCCCGGTATCGAGGCCCAATGCGCGCGCCGCCATGATGAAATAGGCGCCCTGGAGCGTCGAATTGCGCATCGCCGATATTTCCTTCAGCGGCTCGTTACCCTCAAACCAGCTCTTCGCATCGGCGTGCGGGAACAGCTCCGGCAGCTTCAAGTGGAAATCGAGGTCCATGCCGATGATCACCGAAACCGGAGCCTTGAGGATCTTTTCGGCATTGGCGGGCAGGCAGAAACCAGCGAGTTTCGCCTTGGCCTCATTGCTCACCACCCACACCAGCCGCGCGGGGAGCATATTGGCCGAGGTCGGCCCCATCTTCATCAGCTCCCAGATCGCGTGAAGCTGTTCGGTCGAAACCGGCTGATCGAGATAGGCATTATAGGTGCGGGCGGTGCGGAACAGCTGATCGAGCGCAGCATCGGATAGCGGCTGGTTCATGGGTTCTCCGAAAATGTCGGGAAAATCAGGCGGCGCGCACTTCGCTCACTTCGGGCACATAATGCTTGAGCAGTCCCTCGATGCCGTTCTTGAGCGTCGCGGTGGATGACGGGCAGCCCGAACAGGCGCCCTGCATCTGGAGATAGACCACGCCTTCACGGAAACCGCGATAGATGATGTCGCCGCCATCATTGGCGACTGCTGGCCGGACCCGGGTTTCGATCAGTTCCTTGATCTGCGCGACAATTTCGGCCTGCGCCGGATCATCGCCGTAATCTTCGTCTTCTGCCGGAACGACAATCCCGCTGGCGTCAGGTCCGGAAAACAGCGGGGCCTGGCTGACGAAATGATCGAGCAGCATCCCAACCACCTGCGGTTTGAGCTGGCTCCAGTCCACCCCCGGCCCGGCGGTCACCGAAATGAAGTCCGCGCCATAGAACACCCCGGTCACATCACCCAGATCGAACAGCGCCTCCGCCAGCGGCGATGCCTCCGCCGCCTCGGGCGAGGTAAACTCGCGGGTGCCGGAAAGCATGACCTGCTCTCCGGGCAGGAACTTCAGTGTGGCCGGATTGGGCGTGGTTTCGGTTTCAATGAACATGATGTTCAATGTAAGCCTTGGTGGGCGGCGATCAAGGGGCGTGATCGACTGCCGGGTTGGTTGAAGGTCCGGGGCGATGATCAAGAAAAAGCCCGGTGTGAGCTGCTTTGTTCCGGAACTTCACAAACTTTACCCGAGTGAAGCATGGCAAGTTACTGTTTGAATCGGCTGGTCTGGGCGAGTCGAGATGATGCGGTTCGAAGCTAGCAGCGGGATGGCATGTAGGAAAATGGAACGGGTGGCGAGGCGGGCATGGTGATGAGTGGTTTGGGGGTTATTGCACGTCTCACCGTAACACCCTCACCCCCTCATGAAAGCAAAGTGCGAAAAGTCAGATTGATTCGAGGACCGCATGGTTCAGTCTGCTTGTTGATCCCGTGCTTCCAGAAGTGCTGGGTCTGTCCCTTCATGAGCAGGACGGTACCAGCATCCAGCGATACTTTGATCGGCGGCAATTCTTTGTTGAATTTGTGCTTCAATCGGAAAATCCGCGATGCTCCGAAAGTAAGCGAGGCGATGACAGGATTCTTCCCGAGTTCCTTCTCGTCATCGCTGTGGAAGCCCATGCTGTCGTTGTGATCGCGATAGAGATTCAGGAACACCGCATTGAAGGTCGCATCCGTGCAATCTTCAATCCGCCGCTTGATCTCGCGTAGCAGGTCGGTCCACGGCAACGGGTGCATGCTAATGCCCGAATAATCATACCGCTTTCCGCCATCACCATAAAGCGACACCAGACGCGGCTGATCGTATTCCTTGCCGTAGATTTTGACCGATTCCTGCTGCCATTTTGTTTGCTCATGCAGCTTTCGCATCATCGCATCATACGGAAGCGGCATCTCGATCCCATGCAGGATAGACACATCCGCATCGGGCATGGGAATCGGCTCAAAGTGCCGGTCGAGGGTGAACAGGTCTCTCACAATCTGGTCCGTACAATTAGCTTTGAAACCGCTTTGAGGTCTGTGCGTGGACGCCAATCGAGCAATTTTGAGAGTGTGCCAAAGGTCCCAGTCAACTCAGGCAATTCGAAGTCGACTGAATTACCATTGTCTGATTTTTGCATCAGACCGGGAACCAATTTACAAGAGCGAAAATACTGAATAAAAATTGGATGCAAATTATCAATAAAAAGAATTTTTGACCCAACCGCTAGTTGGGATAGCGATAATCGAAAATTGTTCGATATTTTATCTCTCATTTCAAGTTTCGCAAGTTCAGACATGATGTAGCTGAAAATGACAAGATCGACCTCTGATAGGTCGATTTGTTTCATCCCGTCCTCGTCTGTGGCATCAACTTTGTGGTACTCGGTTTCCAGCGCGATTCCGGTATCAACTGACGAGACAACGTCTTTAGCAACCGCTTCCCAATCGCCGTCCTTGTCATATACCACGTAGTGGATAGCCTGCACAGCCTCTTCAGAGGCCGGGTCTTCAAGGTATCTGATAAGGCCAACGAGTTCGCTCGCTGGCCCACCACCAAAACTAACAACGCGAATTTCGCCGTCACCAAACAGCGGCTTCCCCATCGCGATCCGGTGTCGCCGGAGAAATTCGCAAGTGTATTCCGCCCGAGTCGGTGCATAAGCGAAGACATAGGCCGTCCTCGCACTCAATGATGCATGTTGGATGGGATCACGATCAGATTCATCCAACGAAGCATATGCTTGCTTAAGCTTTTCTCGCCGCTTTGCCAGCCTAACAGGCCAATCGTCTCCAAACTTTTTCCGTCCGGCACGATGCAAATTTCCAAGGGCAATCTCAAACACATCCAACATTTGTGTTCTCCATATGTTCTTATGGGCCACACATTATTCACAAGTCAATACACCACGACGAACGTCAGAATCACGGTGATAGCCTGAAATTACCGAGACACCTGCAACAACCCCTAAACAACCACCGCCAAACCTGCCAGCCGCAAGCTTGCTCAGGGGCACGCAACAGCATGTCCTCGCTCCCGCCGCGTTGCCTGAGTTAAGGTGACGAGTTACGCGGTGACGAGTTACGGTGACAGGTGCAACAACCCCTCAATATAGCTCAATCCGTCAAGCTTTAATCTTGATCGCATTCTGCGGTTATTGCCCCTGTCTCCGCAGCTACGCCGCAACAAGGATGCCGCCGAGGTAGTACGCGATTGCACGTGGTGGGCTACTGAAGGATCTCGGGCTGGCTGGGGGGACTTGGCTTTTTGGCAGCGGGCGGCTTTGGCTTGGGGGTCGCCGGTTTGGCTTTTTTGACGTCTTTGGTCTTTTCGACGTCTTTGGCTTTGGCGTCTTTGGTGTTTTTGAGCTTTTTCAGCGCCGCCTTGGCGGAGTCCTCGAGCTTTTTCTGGTCGCGTTCGACGCGTTTGACGACCTTGTTCAGCAACGCGCTATGGCGCTTCGATGTTTTCTCGAAAACGTCGGAAAAATCGTCGCCCAGACCTTTCAGCTGCTGCACCGCTTCCTCGGCCCTATGCACCATGGCGAGGGTATGCTCGCGCACACTCTGGTAGTATTTCGTTCTCAGATCCGGGTCTTTTTTGGCCATTTCACTCTCCAAGGTTTTTATCGGGGGCACCGCAATCGTAGTAACGGTGCCGCAATAATGGTGACAGCTTACTAAACCCCTCAACTCCCAATCGCCATGCCCAACCACGCCGTTGGACCACGCCGCTAGTCAGGGACACGCAATAGCATGTTCCCACTCCCGCCGCGTTGCCCGGATTGCCGCGGCGCGTAGAAGCTATCTTAACGATCCCGCGCTAGTCCAAGGTCGATGAGCGCGGCGGCATTCTTGGGCGGCAGAGAGATGCGCAAGGCGATCAACGTCTTTCGCGGCTTTGCGGCGCTTTATGTCGCGGTGTACCATTTGCGATACTTCACGCATTTTGACTGGTTCGGCCATTTCCCGGTGCTGCGGTTCGGTTATATCGGGGTCGACTTTTTCTTCATCCTGAGCGGGCTGATCATCAGCCACGTCTATCTGGCGCGGGCAAAGCACGGCGATCTGCGGTTCTGGGGCAAGTTCATCTGGTTTCGTATCGCCCGGCTGTTTCCGGTGCACCTGCTGATCATGCTGGCCATGCTTGGTGCTGCCTGTGCGGCACCGATGCTGACCGCCGATGCACAGTTGCCAAGCCAGAAGTCGCTGCTCGATTGGCTTTCGCTCACGCTGCTGGTGCGGCAATGGTTTATGCCCGAAGGCTATGTCTGGAACAGTCCGGCCTGGTCAGTCAGCGCCGAATTCTTTGCCTATCTGGCGCTTTTCCCGCTGATCGCGCAGCTTGTCCGGCTGTTGCCGCATACGCTCGCGCGAACGGTTCTGCTCGCGGTCGGAGTCTCGATGTTCATGCTGTTGTGGGCGAGCAGCGGGACACTGAACATGACCGCTGGCGCGGGGCCGTTGATCCGCATCACCGCCGGCTTTGCGAGCGGCTGCTGGCTTTTTCTCCTGCTGTCCGGGGTGCGCCGTATGCCGCTGCACGACAGGTTGCTGGTCGGCATGCTGGTGCTTTTGCCGCTGGCGATGGTCATGCCGGTGTCGCTGGTCGCTGTTTCCCGAGCGATGATCGAATTGACCCTAATTGCCTCGATCTCGTCGCTGGTCTGCCTTGCCTATCTTGCCGATGGGCGCGGTTCACGGTGGCTGGCACAGCGCCCGCTGTTCTACTTTGGCGAGATCTCCTTCGCGCTTTACATGTGCCATGTGCCGGTGATGACGCTGTGCCGGTGGGCGGCGGATCTGGCCGGGATCGAGCACGGTTTTGGCTTTGGCATCGCAATTGTCATCGCTTCGCTCGTGGTCGCAGAACAGCTCCACCGCCATGTCGAAATACCCAGCCGCGCGGCGATGCGCCGGTGGTACGAGCTTAGCCAGTCTGTCGGCCGCACGCTCAAGCCGGCCTGATAAACACGCCCGGCCAGCTGCTCGGCCTTGCTGGTCACGATTTGCGCTATTCACTGGTCCTTCATTCTATCGCACCTTATATCGGCGTCATGAGCCTTTCCTTACGCGCCGCACGGCGTTTCGCATTTCTGTTGCCGTTGCTGGTTCTGGCCGCACCGCCCGCTCCGGCGGCTCCTGCCAAGGAGCCGGTGCCGTGGCTCTATCGCGGCAGCGATGTGCCGCCCGACCAGGAGTGGGTGTTTGGCGAACTGCCCAACGGGGTGCGCTATGCGGTGCGCAAGAACGGTGTGCCGCCCGGGCAGGTTTCGATCCGGATCCGGATGGATGTCGGCTCGCTGTATGAAAAGGACAGCGAGCGCGGCTTTGCCCATCTGATCGAGCATCTGACCTTCCGCCAGTCAAAGTATCTGGCCGACGGTCAGGCGATTCCCACCTGGCAGCGGCTGGGGGCGACCTTCGGCAGCGATACCAACGCCGAGACCACCCCGACGCAGACCGTCTACAAGCTCGACCTGCCCGGCGCGATACCCGAGCACCTCGACGAATCGTTCAAGCTGCTCTCGGGCATGATCGCCGCGCCGATCTTCACCGGTCACGGAGTGGCAACCGAGCTACCGATCGTGCTCGCCGAAATGCGTGAGCGCGGCGGCGCGGCGCAGCGCGTGTCGGAAGCCACCCGCGCGCTGTATTTCACCGGCCAGCCGCTCGCCGATCGCTCGCCGATCGGGCGCGAGGATACCTTGCGCGCCGCTACTGCGACTTCGGTCAAGGCGTTCCACGATCGCTGGTACCGGCCCGAGAACACCGTGATCGTGGTCGCTGGCGATGTCGATCCGGCGCAGCTCGAGGCGCTGGTCAAGAAGTGGTTCAGCGACTGGAAGGTCAAAGGGAAGGGCGCGAAAGCTCCCAGCTTCGGGGTGCCCGTGCCGCCCAAGGGGACCGACCCAAAGAATCCGGTGGGCGAGGCCAAAGTGCTGGTCGAGCCCGATCTGCCGCGCAGCGTCAACTACGCGATCCTGCGCCCGTGGAAGCAGGTCAACGATACCATCGTCTACAACCGTGGGCTGATGATCGACCAGCTCGCACAGGCGCTGATCAACCGGCGGCTGGAAACCCGCGCCCGCGCCGGGGGCAGCTATC
>JBKJTN010000027.1:0-10110 GCA_046590275.1 Novosphingobium sp. | reverse complement strand
TGGGTTTTGCCCGACGGATTGACGCCGCGACCGCCAGCGCGCAAAGCCACGCGCCATGACACCACACGGCCCAACCTCGAACAGCTTGATTTCGCAGCGGCTGCGGCTCCACTATGTCGATTGGGGAAATCCCGAAGCACCCAAGCTGATCCTCCAGCACGGCGGCCGCGACCACGGCCGCAGCTGGGACTGGGTCGCGCAAGAATTGGCCAAGGACTGGCATGTGATTGCGCCTGATCTTCGCGGCCATGGGGATAGTGCCTGGGCACCCGACGGCAATTACGAGATGAACGCGTTCGTCTATGATTTTGCCCAGCTGGTCCATACGCTGGGACAGGATGAGGTGACGATCGTCGGCCATTCGCTTGGCGGCAACATCGCGACACGGTTTGTCGGACTTTATCCTGAAATGGTCCGCAAATTCGTCAATATCGAGGGGCTTGGCCCTTCTCCCGAGACGCGGGCAAAGCGCGAAGCGGCAGGCTATCCCAGCCGGTTTCGTAAGTGGATCGAGGATCGGCGCAAGGCCGCGGGCCGGATCCCGCGCCGCTATAGCTCAATCGAGGCGGCCTATGCGCGAATGAAGGAGGAAAACGCCTTCCTGACTGACGAGCAAGCTCGCCACCTGACCATTCATGGCGCAAGCAGGAACGAGGATGGTACCTGGAGCTGGAAGTTCGATCCCTATCTCAACGTTTGGCCGTTTGATGACGTGCCGGAAGAGCGGACTGGCGAACTGTGGAAAGCAATAACTTGCCCGATGCTGCTGCTTTATGGGGCGGACAGCTGGGCGCCCAATCCCGAAAAGGATGGGCGCGCCAAGGCATTCAAGACCGCGCGAGTGGTGGAATTCGAGAACGCCGGCCATTGGCTCCATCACGATCAGTATGATCGCTTCATGGGCGAGCTGCGCGCTTTCCTGTGATCAGATTTTGATAAAGCGTTCCGTCAGAACAGCGCGAACTGCATCTTCCACACCCAGCACTTCGGCCAGATAGGCGTCTGTAGTGCCGTGCCGTTGCTCGATAGCGGCGAAGCTTGCGTCGAGGTACTCCGCCTCGACCCCCATCAGCGTCCTGATAGTGGCATCGCTGATCGCACCGTGCTTCTCGCGAATTGAAGCACCTCCTGCTGCAATCCGGCGGTCGATGTTCCCGGCAATATTGGTCAGCAAATAATCAGCCATGATGTCATCGCGGTGCACACCAAGCGCATGGTGCAGCATCGCGACGGCAAAGCCGGTGCGATCCTTGCCAGCCAGGCAGTGGACCACGCTGGCTCCGTCACGCTGCGCAAGTCCGGTAAAATAGCGCCGCAGAACGGGGATCAGATTGGGCCGGAATGCGATGTCCTGATAAAGCCGCTGCATCGCTGCGCGCGCGCCTGCCTGGTCGATCACGCCGGTTGCCGCCTCGACATGCAAGGCAAGCCCGGCGGTTTCGCCGTCATGGAATACCACTTCGGCCGCAAAGCCTTGAGGACGGCGGCAGGGATTGTTGGCGCGTTCGCCGTTGCCGCGCAGATCAAACACTGTGGCAAGGTTCAGCGCGCCAATCGCCCTCAGGTCGCTCTCGCTCGCCCCGCCATGCTCACCAGAGCGCCAAAGCACGCCGCGTGCCACCCTGCCGCCACTTGCGACAGCATAGCCACCGTAGTCGCGGAAATTATGGACGCCTTCCAGAGGCAGAACTCGGTTATCAGTTTCGGTATCAATCATGGTCCGGGCGATTGGCAGGAACGGGCCCGAGGCGCAACGGTTTCCACTTGCGAAGCAGCCTTGTGAGGATTAATCGTCCGGTTAAACCATCAACGAGGAGCCTTCCATGGCCGACGCCTATATCATCGATGCCGTCCGCACCCCGCGCGGGGTTGGCAAGCCGGGCAAGGGCGCGCTGTCGCACCTCCACCCGCAGCATCTCGCCGCCACGGTCCTCAAGGCTATCAAGGAGCGCAACAACCTCGACACAGCCAGTGTTGACGACATCATCTGGTCCACCTCGACCCAGAAGGGCAAGCAAGGCGGCGATCTTGGCCGGATGGCCGCGTTGGCGGCCGGCTTTGACACCAGGGCAAGCGGGACCACGCTTGACCGGTTTTGTGGCGGCGGGATCAGCTCGGTCAACTTCGCCGCAGCAACGGTCATGTCAGGCATGGAAGATTGCGTTATCGCCGGCGGCACCGAAATGATGAGCTACACCTCGGCAATGGGCGCTGAAGAAGCCAATGCCGGGATCAAGCCGCTGGGCATGGGTTCGGGCAACGCCGCGCTCAATGAAATCCACCCCCAGTCGCATCAGGGCGTTTGCGGCGATGCGATTGCGGCACGCGAGGGGATTGGCCGTCATGAACTTGATGCGCTGGCTCTAGTTAGCCAGGAGCGCGCCAGCCGTGCGATCCGCGAAGGCCGGTTCGATAAATCATTGATCACCGTCTACAACGATGACGGCACTGTGGCGCTTGATCACGAGGAATTCCCTCGCCCCGAAACCACCGCCGAGGGCCTCGCCGCGCTCAAGGCCAGTTTCGATGGCATCGCCGACTTCGATCTTGGCGGCGGAGTGACTTTCCGCAAGCAGATCCAGCGCCGCTATCCGGAACTCGAATGGAAGGGCGTGCACCATGCTGGAAATAGCTCGGGAGTCGTCGATGGCGCGGCCGCGCTGCTGATCACCTCAAAGGAATATGCCGACAAACACGGCCTCAAGCCGCGGGCGCGGATCGTCGCCTATGCCAACCAGGGCGATGACCCCACGCTGATGCTCAATGCCCCGGTCCCGGCGGCACAAAAAGTGCTTGAAAAGGCTGGGCTGACGACTGACGATATCGATGTTTGGGAAATCAACGAAGCTTTTGCAGTGGTTGCCGAAAAGTTCATCCGGGACCTCAAGCTTGATCGTGACAAGGTCAATATCAATGGTGGCGCCTGCGCGCTGGGCCACCCGATCGGCGCGACCGGGTCGATCCTGATCGGCACCGCACTGGATGAGCTGGAACGCTCAGGCGGGCGCTATGGCCTGGTCACCATGTGCGCCGCTGGCGGCATGGCCCCGGCAGTTATCATCGAGCGGATCTGAACCCCAGGCTACCAGGAAACGGCGGGTTGCGCGCGGCGACCCGCCGTTCTGTTGTCCGGCTACAGAAACGCCAAGTCTGCGCCCGGCCGCACCGGATCGCCTCTATTTTGTTCAAGACTCCAGCCAGCCGCCGCTGAAGAACATGCCTTTGATTGGACCCCCGCCCCACAAGGTGTGCAGAATTGCCAAGACATGCTGCCGCATTTCATTTGGTACTCCCTCGAGCAGCCGAGCCCTTAGCGCGTGTCGCATTCTTGACTTGATCGGCGTGATTGCGGGTTAGGTCGGATAAGATTCTCGACAACACACTTCGCTAACAAACTCACGCCGCTAACGATTTGGCAACACGCTGCATCTACTGGAATAACCATACGACGTCGGAAACCGGCGCGTGCCGGAGATCGCAATTGAAACATGAGAATTTTCCAAACGTCGCAACCGAGTCAGCCGACCGGTTGCAGCGGGTCAATGTCACCTTGCTGTGCGAAGTTCGCCAGGGCCTGGGGCCATGGGCATTGATCCGGCTGGACGATATATCCGAGCGTGGCTTCAGGATCGCCTGGTTTCCCAATTGCATACCTGACATGCTGCTCAACATCCGTCTGCCGGGTATCCAGAAGCTCGATGCCAGGATATGTTGGCAAGAGGGCCGTGCGGTCGGCTGCGAGTTCACCACACCGCTGCATATCTACGTGCTTGAGCATATTGTCCGGCAAGCCACGATCAATCGGTGATCCGCGGCGGCGCCCGCGGATGACCATCGCGCCGGATTACATATGCAACGCCCGTCCATAGGCTGTCAGCACGCTTTCATGCATCATTTCCGATAGCGTCGGATGCGGGAATACCGTTGTCATCAGCTCGGCCTCGGTGGTTTCCAACGTCTTGCCCACGACATAGCCCTGGATCAGCTCGGTCACCTCGGCGCCGACCATATGCGCGCCAAGTAATTCGCCGGTCTTCGCATCGAACACGGTCTTGATGAAGCCCTCAGCTTCGCCCAGCGCGATCGCCTTGCCGTTGCCGATGAATGGGAAGGTTCCGGCCTTGACTGTGTATCCAGCCTCCTTGGCCTTGGCCTCGGTCAGGCCGACACTGGCGACCTGCGGGTGGCAATAGGTGCAGCCGGGAATATTGTTCCTGTCCATCGCGTGGGGATGAACGTCCTTGTTGCCAAGCGCCTGGGCAATCGCCTCGGCGGCGATCACGCCTTCGTGGCTGGCCTTGTGCGCGAGCCACGGCCCGGGCGTGACATCGCCGATCGCCCAGATGCCGGCAACATTGGTGCGGCCCATCCCGTCGATCGCGATGATCCCGCGATCGGCTTTGATGCCCAGCGTTTCAAGCCCGATATTCTCGGTGTTGGGAGCGATCCCCACGGCGACGATCACATGGCTGAAGTCGCTTTCGGTAACCTTGCCGTCCTTACCCTTGATTTTGGCCTTGATACCCGGGCCAGTGACGTCGATATTTTCAACCCCGGTCCCGGTCAGGATGGTCATGCCCTGCTTCTTGAGCGCTTTTTCAAGGAAGGCGGAAACATCGGCGTCCTCGACCGGAACAATCCGGTCAAGCATTTCGACAACCGTAACTTCGGCTCCCATATCATTGTAGAAACTGGCAAATTCAATTCCGATCGCGCCTGATCCGATCACCAACAGCTTGCTCGGCAATTCGGCAGGCGTCATTGCATGGCGATAGGTCCATACGCGCTTTCCGTCAGCCTTGGCGAACGGCAGGTCGCGGGCGCGGGCGCCGGTGGCAACGATGATGTGCTTGGCGGTGAGGGTCGCACTGCCCTGTTCACTTTTCACTTCAAGCCTGCCGGGCGCGAGCAACTTGCCCTCGCCCATATGCACCGTGATCCTGTTCTTCTTCATCAGGTGAGTAACCCCCTGATTGAGTTGTTTGGCGACCCCGCGTGAGCGCGCGACGACCGCGTTCAGATCCGCGCTGATCTTCTCCGCCGCCAGCCCGTAATCCTTGGCATGGCGCATATAGTGAAATATCTCGGCCGAGCGGAGCAGCGCCTTTGTCGGAATACAGCCCCAGTTGAGACAAATCCCGCCCAGCAACTCACGCTCGACAATCGCCACCTTGAGGCCCAGCTGCGAAGCCCGGATCGCCGCGACATAGCCGCCGGGGCCAGACCCGAGAACGATAAGGTCGTATGGGTCAGCCAAATTACGCTACCAATCCCAAAGGCATCTCCACCAGCGCCTTGAACGCCTGCATCAGCTGCGCCCCGTCCGCGCCATCGATCGCGCGGTGATCGAAGCTGCCCGTGGCGCTCATCACGGTGGCGAGCGCGAGCGCATCATCGACCACATAGGGCCGCTTCTCGCCCGCGCCGACCGCCATGATCATGCCCTGCGGCGGGTTGATTACCGCATCGAACTGCTTGATCCCGAACATGCCGAGGTTGGACAGGCTGGCGGTACCGCCCTGATATTCATGCGGTTGCAGCTTGCCCTCGCGCGCCTTATCGGCCAGCCCCTTCATTTCCTTCGAGATTTGCGAAACGGACTTGTTCCCGGCATCGACAATGATCGGCGTGATCAGCCCTGACGGCGCCGCGACCGCCACCGAAATATCCGCGCGGGCGTACTTGCGCAGCTCGTCCCCGGCAAAGCTGACATTGCACTTGGGCACCAGCAGCAGCGCCTTGCCAAGCGCCTTGATAAGAAGGTCATTAACCGATAACTTTACACCCTGTGCCTCAAGCGCCTTGTTAAGTTCGCTGCGCAATTTGAGCAGTGCATCGAGCTGGATATCGACCGTGAGATAGATATGCGGGATGGTCTGCTTGGCCTCTGTCAGGCGGCGGGCGATGACCTTGCGGATATTGCTGAGCTTTTCAGCTTCAAAGGGAATGCCGAAATCTGGTGTTGGCGCAGCGGGCACTGCGGGCACTGCCCTAGCCGCTGCCACCGGACGTGCTTCCTCGACATCCGCCCTTACGATCCGCCCGCCGGGACCGCTGCCCTTCACCCCCGCCAGATCAATCCCGCGCTCTGCCGCGATGCGCTTGGCTAGCGGCGAGGCAACAATGCGATCATTCGTCATCCCCGGCTCGACTTGGGACCGCTGGCCTTTGGGCTCAGGAGCCGGATCGACGAGGCCAGCGGTCCCCGCGTTCGCGGGGACGACGGGTGTGGGCTCAGCTTTTGCCTTCGGCGCAGGCACTGCGCTCGCATCCTCATCATCACTCGCCAGCGTGGCGATCACCGTGCCGACCTTAACCCCTTCGGAACCTTCAGCGACCGAAATCGCGGTAATCACACCTTCGTCAACCGCCTCGAATTCCATCGTTGCCTTGTCAGTTTCGATCTCGGCCATGATGTCGCCGGACGAGACCTTGTCCCCCACTTTGACGAGCCATTTCGCAAGCGTACCCTCTTCCATCGTGGGTGACAGCGCGGGCATCTTGATCTCGATCGGCATGATAAGGGGTCCGGTCCTTTGGCGACGCTACATCTCAGCCTGTCTCTGGCTAAAATCGCGGCGCGGGGCAAGGTTCTTGCGCAGAATACGTTTTCAGCGGATAGCAGGCCGCGGAAGGACCGGGTCGATGCGCGTCTACCTTGTGATCATGGACGAGACGGAAGAAGCGAGTGTGGCTTTGCGCTTTGCTTCCAGCCGCGCCGCGCGCACAGGCGGCGCTGTGCATCTTCTGGCGCTGATCCCGCGCCAGCCCTTCGTCGCTTTTGGCGGCGTGCAGGCGACAATCGAGGAGGAGGCTCACGCCCGGGCCGAAACGCTTGTTACCAGCGCAGCGGGTAGCCTGCTGAGCCAAAGCGGCCAGATGCCGGTGATTTCGGTGCGCCAGGGCGAAGGTGAAAAGGTCATCCGCGAATACCTCGCCGAGCATCCGGAAGTCTCCGCACTGGTGCTGGGTGCCGCGTCCGAAGGTGGCCCAGGCCCGCTCGTCACGCATTTCAGCTCCGCCGTCGGCCAGTTGCCATGCCCACTCTACATCATCCCCGGCAGAATGAGTGACGCTGATATCGAACGGCTGAGCTGATCGCCTTGTGAAGGTATCGTTATCCCCGGCTTGACCGGGAACGGCGGACTTCATTTCTTGCGGTTCTGGTGACGCATATTCCCGGGACGTCCGCGCTTGCCAACCAGGTGTTTGCCTTTAACGGGTTTGCCGGCTGACTTTTTGCTGTCATTCTGAGGCCGATTTCCGCGTGGCTCGATCCTGTTGCTACCGCCCTCCTCCAGCTCAAACTTGAGCGCGCCGGTCAACGCATTGGCTTCGGCCAGCCGCAGCCGCACAATCATGCCCATGGCATAGCTGGTGCCGCTTTGCTCGCCGCTCAGCACCTGGGCGCTTTCATCGTAGGCAAACCGTTCGGCACCAAGCGTTGAAACCGGGACCAGCCCATCACCGCCAAGGCCGATGATCGTGGCGAAAAATCCGAACTTCTGGACCCCGGTGATCCGGGTCGCAAAAACCTCGCCGACCCTGGCAGATAACCATGCAGCCACATAGCGGTCAGTCGTTTCACGCTCAGCCATCATCGCACGGCGCTCGGTTGCGCTGATTGCCTCGCTGACCTTGCCCAGATCGTCGCGGTCACGGCTCGACAGGCCGGACGCGGCGGGCAGCGCGCTGGGCGGTGTCGGCTGCTCAAGGTGATAGGCATCGACCAGCGCCCGGTGGACCAGAAGATCGGCATAGCGCCGGATTGGCGAAGTGAAATGTGCGTAACTCGCCAGTGCGAGGCCAAAATGACCGGCATTGCTGGGCCCGTAATAGGCCTGCGTCTGGCTGCGGAGCACCGCCTCCATTATCAGCGCCTTTTCAGCATCATCGACCACATCCTTAAGCAGCCGGTTGAATAGACTGGGAGTGATCACCTGACCCAGCGCAAACTTGCGCTCAAAGCTGGCGAGATAATCCTTCAGCGCAACCAGCTTTTCCCGGCTCGGCGGTTCGTGAATCCGGTAGACGACCGGTGCGACCTTGCTTTCCAGCGCCTTGGCGGCTGCAACATTGGCAGAGATCATGAAATCCTCGACGACGCGGTGCGCATCGAGCCGTTCGCGCAGGGCGATCTCGGTAATCCGGCCCTGCTGATCGAGCATGACCCGGCGCTCTGGCAAATCAAGGTCCAGCGGATCACGGGCATCGCGGGCTGCGGCGAGCACCCGCCAACAGGCCCAAAGGTTAAGCAAGCTCGTCCCGGCCGTGCTCTCATTGATCTGCGTTTGCGCATCCTCATAAGCAATCACTTCGGCGATGCGGACGATCGCGCGGGTGAACCGCCACGACGTCACCTTGCCATCGGCGTCAATCGTCAGGTGGCAGGCCATTGCCGTCCGGTCCTCGCCGGCGCGCAAGGAACAGACATCGGCGCTCAGCACTTCGGGTAACATCGGCACTACGCGGTCGGGAAAATAGACCGAATTGCCGCGTTTGCGCGCCTCCCGGTCGACCAAACTGCCGGGCCGGACGTAATACGAGACGTCGGCAATCGCCACCAGCGCGCGGAAACCGCCCACACCGTCCGGCTCGGCCCAGATGGCATCGTCATGATCGCGCGCGTCGCTGGGATCGATCGCAACGATCGGGAGATGGCGCAGATCCTCGCGCTTTTCGGCGCTCAATGGCAATTTGGCTGCAAGTACCGCCTCGTCCAGTGTTTCCCCATCGAACAGATTGGGAATACCGTGCTTGTGGATTGCAATCAGGCTGAATGCGCGCGGGGCCAGCGGATCGCCAAGAATTGCCGTAACCTTCACGCCGGCGCGGTATGACCGCCCGGCGGGTTCTGCCAAAACCAGATTGCCAGCTTCCGCTCCCCCCAGATCAACAATCATCGAGGCGTTGCGCACCCGCTTGTCGACCGGGGCGAGCCAGCCCTTCCCCGCTCCGTCGATTTCCACCACGCCAAGCATTTGCTCTTCGCTGGCTGGTAGCTTCTTCATCGGGAAAGCGCGCCACCCCGCGCCCGCTTCTTCGGTTCGGGCCAGAATCCGGTCACCTACCTTAAGCGCGCTGCGGCTGCCCTTTTCGACCAGCCGCAGCCGGGGCGGCGGGCTGGCATCGTCGGGAGACCAGCTGTCGGGGATCGCAACGGCCTCTCCATCCTCAATCGCCATGACCCGCAATACGGTGACCTTGGGCACCCCGCCCATCCGGTGGAACGCCCGCTTTTCGCCATCGATCAAGCCCTCGTCAGTCATATCGCGGAGCAACGCCTTGAGCGCGATCTTCTCTTGCCCCTTTAGGCCGAAATGACGGGCAATCTCGCGTTTGCCCGCGGGCGTGGGGGTGCTGGCGACGAAATCGAGGATCTGCTTGGCGCTGGGCAGGCCGGACTGGATTTTGGGATTTTGGGGCATCAGAGCTTAGTAGGCCCGCGCGACATAGATCCGCTCCACCGCCGGTTCGCCGGTAAAGATGCAAGTCCCGCTAACAGTCTTGCTGTCCAGTGGGGTATTGCGAACGGTGAGCTTCAGCGCTTTCAGCCGGGTGACGACTGCTTCCAGCGCATCGCCGGTCGGGCGCGACCAATTGAGCGCGACCCACCCCGGATAACGCTGATCCGAGGCATAAAAGGCTTCGAGTGCGGCCATGCTCTCTATCCCGCCGGTGATATTGGCATCGCGGCGCGCAGTAGCCTCCGCGTGGAGAGAAGACTGGATTGACTCAAGCTCCCCGGCAGCAGAGCCGAGGAACTCATTCCTCCCCTGTCCGACAAAATTGGGCTTGGCATCATCGCGCCACAACCGGTCGCGGCGCAGCACCGAAACCTGGCCTGCCGCCGCATCGCGCCCGCCAATTTCCAGGATCAGCGGCACACCCTTCTTGACCCAGCTCCAGCGTTTCTGCGTGGCCTTGCCGGCCCGCTTGTCGAGCAGCACGCGGAGCGGCTCGCCAAGCGCAGATTGTTCGATCAGTGCAGCACGGATTTCGGCACAATACGCCAGCAGTGCCGCATCGCCATCATCGTCGCGCAGCATCGGAAGAATCACGATCTGGTGCGGGGCGATGGCGGGCGGCACGCGCAGGCCATCATCATCG
>JBKJTN010000058.1:0-11603 GCA_046590275.1 Novosphingobium sp. | reverse complement strand
CCTCAACACCATCGATGGGAGCGGTGGCTTCAAGTTCGGCCTCAACAATGGCAGGCCTATAGCCACGACCGTTACAACCAATCCCAATCTGCCGCTGGGCATCGGGAGCGCCGTAACGGGATACGCGATTGATCCGGTCACCGGCTTGATTTCCGCCCAGCCCGGCACCAACGTTAACCCGCTGGCGGGTGCGGCGACCCTGGCGGGGATGGGCCGGTTTCTGGGCCTGAATCTGCTCGGGACGCTTGACGCCGCCGAGACGGTCGGCCTGTCGACAACCCTGTCCGAGCCGAACCTCACCGCGCTTTCGGGTGAAACAGCCGATTTTCTGGCTGGCGGTGAATATCCGATCCCGGTCAGCCAGGGGCTGGGCTCAACCTCGATCGAATACAAGAAATTCGGGGTTAGCCTCGCCTATACCCCAACGGTTCTGGCGAACGGCCGGATCTCGCTGCGGGTTCGCCCTGAAGTCTCCGAGCTGTCGAGCCAGGGGGCGGTCACGCTCAACGGATTTGTGGTTCCTTCACTGACGATCCGCCGTGCCGAAACGACAGTAGAACTTGGCTCAGGCCAGAGCTTCATGATTGCCGGACTGATGGGCAATAGCTCCCAGAACACGATCAAGAAGGTGCCGGGAGCTGGCGATATTCCGATCCTGGGATCGCTGTTCCGGTCGAGCAGTTTTCAGAAGGGCGAGACCGAGCTGGTTATCATCGTGACGCCGTATCTGGTTAATCCGGTCGACGCCAATGACATAAAGCTGCCAACCGATGGCTTCCAGAATCCCGGCGAACTTAAACGCCTGTTCGGAACTATACAGCAAGATGGGCAATCGCTCGGCACCCGGCCGATGCCCAGTTCTGTGCCGGCAACAGCCCCTGGACCAAAGGTCGGCGAGCTGATTGTTCCGGCCGATCCCGCGAGCTCGGGCAAGCCGGAAAAATCCCGTCGCGATCGCCGTTCGGCTGATGCCTCCAAGGCAGCAGCTCCCGGCTTCAGCCTGAATTGAGAGAGGTGATGATCATGCGCAATTCGAAGTATCGCGCGGCTCCTGCCGCCATCGCCCTCTCGCTGGGCCTCCTGCTTGCCGGCTGCGGCGGTATGCCGACCAATCGGAGCCTGGAAAGCGTCCACCAGCCGCTGATCGAGCGGACCAACTACACACTTGACGTCACCACCGGTCCCGGTGGTCTGTCGATCCCCGAACAGCGCCGTCTGGCAGGCTGGTTCGAGGCGCTCGACCTGCGCTATGGTGATCGAATTTCGATCGATGATCCGCTGGGCAGCGGCGCTACCCGTAGCGCGGTGGAAGCCGTCGCTTCGCGCCACGGATTGCTGGTCGGCGGTGACGCACCGGTGACGCAGGGCACTCTCAACGCCGGCACTGCCAGGGTCGTCGTGACCCGCTCGAGCGCCAGAGTCCCGGGCTGCCCTGATTGGTCAGCCAAGTCCGACGTCAATCTCAACAACGCCACCAGCTCCAACTACGGCTGCGCGATCAACAGCAATTACGCTGCAATGGTCGCCGATCCGGAGCATCTGGTGCACGGCGCCAGCTCCACTGGCCAGACCGTTTTGATGAGCTCAAACAAAGCGATCGAGACCTATCGCGAAGCCAAGCCGACCGGCGAAAAAGGCTTGAAGCAGGTTTCCTCTGAAGGTGGGAAGTAAGCCATGAATGCTCCTTGGAAGCCCGGTGTGCAGGGAAACCGCGATGCCTTTGCCGCATTCATTTGCGACGAGGCAGCGCTGGATGTGCTGCGTCCCGTAGTCATCGAAATGGGCTGGCAGCCTGAAAAGTGCAACAAGGGCGGCCTGCGTAATGCGGTCCAGTCGCTCTCGATCATGGCCAGCCCCAACATCCTGATGGTCGACCTGTCGGAAAGCGGCGACCCGCTCAATGACATCAACGGTCTGGCCGAAGTCTGCGAGCCAGGGACGGTGGTTATCGCCGTCGGCCAGGTCAATGACGTGCGGCTGTACCGCGACCTGATGGCCAGCGGCATTCACGATTACCTGCTGAAGCCGCTGTCGCCCGGTCAGGTCCGCGACGCTCTGGTCAATGCCCAGACGATCTTTTCCGCGCCTAAGAACCATGATCCCTCATCGGTCAAGAAGCACATCTCGACCGCAGTGATTGGCACACGCGGCGGGGTTGGCGCCTCAACGCTGGCAACGTCGCTGGCCTGGCTGTTCAGCGCCGATGAGAAGATGCCGACCGCTTTGCTTGATCTGGATATTCACTTCGGCACCGGCGCGCTGGCGCTCGACCTCGAGCCAGGCCGCGGCCTGACCGATGCGATCGACAATCCGGGCCGGATCGATGGCTTGTTCATTGAACGCGCGATGATCCGAGCCAACGACAATCTGGCCATTCTCTCGGCCGAGGCGCCGATGAATTCGCCGCTGATGACCGATGGTGCGGCGTTCGTTCAGCTGGAAGAAGAATTCCGCCAGGCGTTCGAAATGACGCTGATCGACATGCCGCGCAATATGCTGATCAACTTCCCGCAACTGCTGTCCGATGTGAATGTCGTGCTGGTTGTGACCGAGATGACGCTCGCCTCGGCGCGCGATGCGATCCGTATCCTGTCTTGGCTCAAAGCCAATGCAGCGCATATCCAGCCGATCGTGGTAGCCAACAAGGTTCAGGCCGGTGGCGGAGAAATCAGCAAGCCTGATTTTGAGGCCTCGATCGAACGCAAGATCAGCTTCTCGATCCCCTATGACTTCAAGGCTGCGTCAAACGCCGCGAAACTGGGCCAGACCTTTGCCGATGCCAATCGCTCGTCGAAGGCTGCCAGCGTGGTCCGCGACATCGCCAAGGCGGTGATGGGCGTGGGCGATGCCGAGCCAGGGGACCAGATTGTAAGCAAGCCCAAGAGTTCGCTGCTGGGCAAGATCGACCTCAAGTCAATGTTGTCGATGAAGACCAAGGCTCCGGTTAAGGTCGATTGAGGAATTGGTGCTGGGGCCGCCATGGTGCGGTCCCACCCAAATTAGGAAAGGCGTGCCGCGCTGATGAACTTAGCTCTGCCCTTGCTTATTGCGGTCGGCCTCATGTCGTTCATGGTGCTTGGCTATGTAGCGTTTTCGGGTCCTTCGGCCGCGAAGGCGAGCACGCGCCGTCTTGAAGCGTTGCGCTACCGGCATTCGGAAAGCACACGCGATAAGGTTGAAGCCCAGCTGAAAAAGGCTGTGGCAGCACGCAAGCCCAAAATGCACCATATTGCGGGTTCGGAATCGCGAACTGCCGCGCTGGCGTTGCGCCTCCACCGTACTGGCAAGGGCTGGACGCTCACCCAGTACCTCTATGCCTCTTTGGGCATCACCCTGGCGATCGCCTTCATCCTCTTCCTCAAAACGGGCGCGGCATTGCTATCGCTCGGTATCGGTTTGCTGTTTGGCGCGGGTCTCCCGCACATGGTCGTGAACTATTTCATCAAGAAGCGCGCCAATGCCTTCACCACTAAATTTCCCGACGCGATCGAACTCCTCGTGCGCGGCTTGCGCTCGGGACTTCCGGTCACCGAAACGCTGACCGTGGTAGCCACGGAAGTTCCGGGTCCGGTCGGCGTCGAATTCAAACTGGTGACCGACCGTATCCGGATCGGCCGGACCATGGAGGAAGCTCTTCAGGAGACCGCCGACCGCCTCAACACGGCGGAATTCAACTTCTTCGTGATCACTCTGGCGATCCAGCGCGAGACCGGCGGTAATCTGGCCGAAACACTGTCCAACCTGGCTGACGTGCTGCGCAAACGCGCGCAGATGAAGCTCAAGATCCGGGCCATGAGCTCTGAGTCCAAAGCTTCAGCCTATATCGTTGGCTCGCTGCCATTCCTGGTTTTCACCATGGTCTGGTGGGTCAATCCCAAATATCTCGCCCCCTTCTTTGTCGACGAACGTTTGATCGTGACCGGCCTTGGCGGGTTTACCTGGATGGGCATCGGTGCCTTCATCATGGCCAAAATGGTCAGCTTCGAAATCTGAGCGAGGAAACGTAAGAGCCATGCTTAAAACCCCGCCCGGACCAACTCTCCTTGGTATCGATGTCATTTTCTTCGGCACTGTGCTGGCTGGTCTAGCCACGCTGTTCGTGATGTTCGCGATCTATACTGCGGTCACCATTCGCGATCCGATGCAAAAGCGCGTCAAAGCGCTCAACGATCGCCGCGAACAACTCAAGGCCGGGATCGTCACGCATACCGCGAAAAAGCGGGCCAGCCTGATCCGCAAAACCGATACCACCGACCGGATCCGCGACACGCTCTCCTCGCTCAAGGTGCTGCAGGACAGCCAGGTCAAGGACGTCACGCAAAAGTTGGCTCAGGCCGGTATCCGCAAGAAGGAATATGCCGTTGCGGTTATTTTCGCACGGCTGGTCCTGCCGATTGTGCTGGGCGGGATAGCTGCGCTGTTGATTTACGGCATCAACTATTTTCCGGAATGGGGTTCGGTCAAGCGGCTGCTCGCCTTTGCCGCCATAGGTGGCCTTGCTTACAAAGCGCCTGATATCTACGTCAAGAACCTGGTCACCAAGCGCACCAAGGAGATCCAGAAAGGCCTGCCAGATGCGCTCGACCTGCTGGTGATCTGCGCTGAAGCTGGCCTCACTGTGGATGCCGCCTTCAATCGCGTCGCCAAGGAACTTGGCCGGGCCTATCCTGAACTGGGTGACGAGTTCGCGCTGACCGCGATTGAGCTTGCGTTCCTGACCGAGCGGCGACAGGCCTTTGAAAACCTTGCCTACCGCGTCAATCTGGATGCGGTGAAGGGTGTGACCACCACCATGGTCCAGACCGAACGCTATGGTACTCCGCTTGCCTCGGCGCTGCGCGTGCTCTCGGCCGAGTTCCGCAACGAACGGATGATGCGGGCCGAAGAAAAGGCCGCACGTCTGCCTGCGATCATGACCATCCCGTTGATCCTGTTCATTCTGCCGGTGCTGTTCATCGTGATCCTTGGCCCGGCGGCCTGCTCGATCGCCGATGCCTTCTCCAGCAAACCTGGCGGTATCAACGCCAGCAGCTAGGATCAGGCAGTAACGCCAACGAAAAGCCGGATCGGTAAATTCCCGATCCGGCTTTTTTGTAGTCGCATGATCTATTGCGAAAAACCGGTTCCCACTTCGTCGCATCACGCTCTTGTTCAGGCCTTGACCACTTCCTGCTCGATCGCCCCGAAGATGCTGCGACCCTTAGCATCGCGCACCTCGATCCGGACGATATCGCCAAACCGCAGGAACCCGGTCTGGGGCGCCCCATGGGCGATGGTTTCAACCATCCGCTGTTCTGCAATGCAGGCATAGCCGCGTCCGCCATCGGCTACCGGTCGGCCCGGGGAACCATCGGGATCGCGATTGGAAACGGTACCCGATCCGATAATCGAACCAGCCCCGATCCGCCGGGACTTGGCCAGATGCGCGATCAGTGTGCCGAAATCGAAGGTGCATTCCTCCCCCGCTTCGATCCGGCCGAACGGCTGGCCATTAAGATCGATCTGGACCTGCTTGGCCAATCGTCCACCACTCCAGCGCTCGCCCAGCGTGTCCGGAGTGACGAACACCGGTGAAAAATGGCTCGCCGGCTTGGATTGGACAAAGCCGAAACCTTTGGCCAGTTCGCCCGGGATCAGATTGCGCAGCGATACATCATTGACCAGCCCGACCAGCCGGATATGGCCCAGCGCTGCTTCGGCCAAAACGCCTTGTGGAACATCGCCGGTCACCACGCAGATCTCCGCCTCCATGTCGCAGCCCCAGGCCTCGTCGGCCAGTGTGATTGGCTCGCGCCCGCCGCGCAGATCGTCGCTGCCGCCCTGGTACATCAACGGATCGTGCCAGAAGCTGTCGGGCAGCTCTGCGCCGCGCGCCTTGCGGACCAGTTCGACGTGATTGACGTAAGCCGAGCCATCCACCCATTGATAAGCGCGCGGCAGCGGGGCCGCCGCTTCACGCTCGTGGAACCGCTTTTGCGGGATTGCGCCATGCTCAAGTTCTGTTGCCAGTGCGGCCAGCGCTGGCGCCAGCCGGTCCCAGTCATCAAGCGCTCCCTGCATCGTCGGGACGATGTGATCGGCATCGGCATACCAGGCCAGGTCGTTCGATACGACAATCAACCGGCCATCGCGGCCCTGAGGAAGGGAAGCCAGTTTCATTCGCTAAAATTCCTCTGCATGATCAATCCGCGTGCCTTCCAGCGCACGAACCTGAGCGTATATACGGGAAAGCAGTGACTTGAACTGACCGCGCTCTGCGGTGGTCAGCATTTCGAACAGGCGGCGTTCCATTTGCAGCGCGAGCGGCATGATTTCACCGTGCATTGTCTGTCCCGCTGCAGTCAGTTCCAGATGATGAGATCGGCCATCGCTGGCATTGGGGCTGCGCGCCGCGAGGCCTCTTTCTTCCAGAACCTTGCAAGCGCGGTTGACCGCCACCTTGTCCATCCGCGTTGCGACTGCCAGTTCGCGCTGGGTCTTCTCCCCGGCATCGCCCAATACCGCCATGACCCGCCATTCGGGGATCTTCAGACCAAAGCGCGAACGGTATTCCTCGGCAATGCTGTCGCTAACTGCGTTCGAGGTAACCGACAGCAGGTAAGGCAGGAAATCGGCAAGGCGGGGAGAGGTTGCAGCCATTGATCATCCGGTTCCTGTTGCAACCAGTTTGCTAGGGCGCGGGCGGGCAATGCGCAATGCTAAAGCGCGAGCCTTATTCGGGTTTGACAGCTTCTGGCGCAGCTGCGGCAAATGCCGGGATCATTCGCAGTGCTTCATCCAGCCGGACCAGCCGGGGAAAGCGTTCGAGCGGGACCATGAAACGGCGCGCGCTGTACATCTGCGGCACCAGGCAAAGATCCACCAGATCGGGGTTTTCGCCGCCAAACAATCCGCTGTCCGGCGCGCCGGCTTCGAGCGCGGCCAGCCCGTCGCCCACCCAGCGATGAAGCCAACGCGTGACTGCCTCGGCGTCCTGACCCAGCTCGTCGCGCAGGAAATTGGCAACCCGCAGGTTCTGGAGGGGGTGAATCTCCGAGATGATCGTCATCGCTTTGGCCAGCACCCGGGCGCGGCGCGCCGGATCCGCAGGCAGCAAGCGCGGTTCGAGCCGCGTCGCATCAAGATAGTCGATGATGGCCAGCGACTGCGAGAACTGCTGACCGTCAATTTCGAGCACCGGTATCAGCGCGAGCGGATTGCGCGCGCGAAATTCCGCGCTGCCCTGCTCGCCTTTAGCGAGATCGATGGTAACTGCCCGATAGGCCACGCCTTTGAGGTTGAGCGCGATCCGCACCCGGTATGCGGCCGAAGAACGCCAATAATCGTAGAGTATGACCTCGCTCACCGCAGCACCCTGCCCGCCACCGCATCCAGCCGCAGCGCCAGCGCGGGATCGCGGACAGCAGGCGCAGTCACGATTGCCCCATCCAGCGCGCGGTCGAACGGGCTGGCGCTGCGCTTTGCCGGGAGCTTCTTGGCAAGCTTGCTGACCATATCGCGGGCGATCTTCGCATTGCCTTCCATTACAGCAAGAACCTGCGCCGCCTCGACTCCGGCTTCGGCCTCGCGCCAGCTGTCATAATCGGTGACCATGCCGAGCAGAGCATAGGGCAGCTCTGCCTCGCGGGCGAGCCGGGCTTCGGGCATTCCGGTCATTCCGATCACATCGCCGCCCCAGCGGCGAACCAACCGGCTTTCGGCGCGGGTCGAGAATTGCGGGCCGTTGATGGCCACATAGGTCCCGCGCCCATGCACCGTCGCCCCGCATTCCTGCGCGGCGTCCACGGCCAATCCGGAAAGCCGTCCGCACGTCGGGTCGGCGAGGCCAACATGGGCTACGAGGCCGGGACCGAAAAAGCTCGCCTCACGGCCCGAGGTCCGATCAATCAATTGATCGACCGCGACGAAATGTCCTGGCGCCATCGCGTCGCGCAACGAGCCAACCGCACAAAGCGCCAGTAAGTCCGTCACTCCGCAGCGCTTCAGCACGTCGATATTGGCGCGATAGTTGACCGCGGACGGCGGCAGAAAATGTCCCGCTCCGTGGCGCGCGAGGAAGGCAAACCGCACGCCGCCAAGCGTGCCGATGGTGACCGGGCCGGAGGGCTCGCCAAACGGACTGGCGACCGCAATTTCCTGCGCATCCTCAAGCTCAAGACCAGCCGCGAGCCCAGAACCGCCGATCACGCCGATGTGCCAATCGCCCGAGATGTTAGCCCCACTCATTTCGGAGCGAGGATCCCCGCCATCACGAAATCGATACAATGGGCGCGGTAGCGATCGCGCAGTTCCTCGGTCAACGTATCACGGTCAAAACAGTGCTTGAGCACCAGCCGGGCTGAGAAGAACCGGTCAGCCGCGCCGGTGACGGTGAAATAGAACAGCTGCGGATCGACATCGCGGAATACCCCCTGTTTCACCCCGTCATGGATCAGCCGATCATAGGCGCGGTGCAGCGGTGCAAGGTAGGAATCGGCGATCCGCTGCGCCTCGGCATCGTCGCTTTCGCGGACCAGCCACATCAGCAGCCGGTTGAGGTAGGGGGTTTTGTAATAGGTATCGACCACTGCCGGAATATGCCGCCGCAGCCGCGTTTCGGGGTCCATGTCCTTGGCCATCAGCGCATCGACCGAATGGACGATGTCCTTCATGTCGCGATCGAGCAGCGCCTTCATCAGCCCGGCCTTGTTGCCGAAATAATACTTCACCAGCGCCGAATTGAGCCCCGAACGCAAACTTAGTTCCGACAGCGAGATATCAACGATATCGCCCTCGCGCATGATAGCTGAAGCTGTTTCCAGCAGCAGATCGCGCGCGCCTGGCGGGGCGTCGGGTGGCGAAGCAGGCGGCGCGGCACTCATAAGAACGGCGGTTCCTCCCACCACGGATAGAAGTCGGGCATATCGGTTGAAACCTTCGCGGGGAAGGCGGGCGGGCGTTTCTCGAGGAAGCTTTGCACACCTTCCTTCGCATCAGCCCCTTTGGAGAGGCGATAGATCGCCCGGCTATCGACCCTGTGCGCCATCATCGGGTGCTCGGTAGCGGAGAGCCGCCAGAGCATCGCCCGGGTCATTGCCACCGAGACCGCCGAAGTGTTTTCGGCGATCTCGCGCGCCAGGGCGCGGGCCGCGTCCATCAGCTCGGCTTGCGGGTGAACCGAGCGGACCAGGCCGCCGGCCTTGGCCTCGGCCGCATCGAAAATACGCCCGGTCATGCACCATTCCATGGCCTGCTGGATCCCCACCAGCCGCGGCAGGAACCAGCTGGAGCAGGCTTCCGGCACGATCCCGCGCCGGGCAAAAACAAAGCCGTAGCGCGCGGTATCCGACGCGAGGCGCATATCCATCGCCAGTTGCATCGTCGCGCCCACGCCCACTGCAACGCCATTGCAAGCCGATAGCAACGGCTTGGTCGACTGGAACAACCGCAAGGTCAGCAGTCCGCCGCCATCGCGGACCCGCTCGTCGGACAAATCGTCCACCGCAGCGCTGCTCGAGAACACCGCCCGGCCATCTTCCGGCGTGAGATCGGCCCCGGCGCAGAAGGCTCTGTCGCCGGCCCCGGTGAAGATCACCGCTCGCACCCCGTCATCGCCATCGGCCCGGTCCATGGCATCGGCAATCTCGCCGGCCATGGTGCGGGTATAGGCATTGAGTTTTTCGGGACGGTTGAGCGTGATCGTCGCGATCTTCTCGCTCACCTCATAGCTGATCTGCGAATAACCCATTTCAGCGCCCATCTCAGCGCGGTGCCATCCGGATCGCACCATCAAGCCGGACGTCCTCGCCGTTGAAATAGCTGTTCTCGATCATGGTCAGCGCCAGACCCGCATATTCCTCCGGCTTGCCGAGCCGCTTGGGGAACGGCACCGAAGCCGCCAGTGCATCCTTTACTGCCTGGGGTGCACCCAGCATCAAAGGCGTTTCAAAAATGCCCGGCAGGATAGTGTTGACGCGAATGCCCTCGCTCATCAAGTCACGCGCGATTGGCAACGTCATGCCGATCACTCCGGCCTTCGACGCCGAATAGGCTACCTGACCCATCTGCCCGTCCTCGCCTGCGACGCTGGCGGTGTTCACGATCGCGCCGCGTTCGCCGTCCTCGGTGCATGGCTCAAGCGTCATCATGCCGGCCGCCGACATCGCGATGCAACGGAAGGTGCCGACCAGATTGATCTGGATCAGCCAATCGAACGCGGAGGACGGATAGAACTTGATCGAGCCGTCTTCCTTGGAGCGGCTGGCGGTCTTCATCGCCGCGCCGGTGCCTGCGCAATTGACCAGGATCCGCTCCTGTCCGTGGGCGGCGCGGGCCTTGGCAAAACCGGCAGCAACGCTTTCATCCGAAGTGACGTTAACCTCGCAGAACACGCCTCCGATTTCGGCAGCCATGGCCTCGCCCTTGTCGTTCTGTAGATCGAAAATGGCGACCTTGACGCCCTTGGCAGCCAGAGCGCGAGCCGTAGCGGCACCAAGGCCAGACGCGCCGCCAGTAATGACGGCGGCGACGGTGTTATCGAGTTTCATGGGTCAGTTCCTTTGATTCTGAATTTAGCACATTTCAACGATGGTCACATTGGCAACGCCGCCGCCTTCGCACATCGTCTGCAGCCCGTATTTCTTGCCCCGCGCTTTCAGCGCATGGAGCAGTGTCGCCATCAGCTTGGTGCCCGAGGCGCCCAGCGGGTGGCCCAGCGCAATCGCGCCGCCATTGACGTTGAGCTTCGCAGGATCAGCCCCGGTATGCTTGAGCCAGGCCAGCGGCACCGAGGCGAAGGCTTCGTTCACTTCGTAAAGATCGATCTCGCCGATCGTCATGCCGGCGCGTTGCAAGGCCCGGTCAGTTGCAAAAAGCGGCTCTTCCAGCATGATCACCGGATCGCCCGCGGTGACGGTCAGATTGTGAATCCGCGCCAGCGGCGTGAGGTTGTAACGCTTCAGCGCAGCTTCCGAAACGACCAGCGCCGCGCTCGATCCATCGCAGATCTGGCTGGAGGATGCTGCGGTGAGCGATCCGCCCTCCTGCAGCAGCTTGACCCCGGCGATCCCTTCCAGCGTCGCGTCAAACCGGATGCCTTCATCGATCGTGTGCCAGGCCGTGCCGTCGGGCGTTTCGATCTCGACCCGCACGATCTCATCGGCAAACGCCTTGACGTTGGTTGCGGCAATCGCCTTCTGGTGGCTTTCAAAGGCAAACCGGTCAAGATCGTCCTTGGTGAAGCCGTGCTTCTTGACGATCATTTCCGCGCCCATGAACTGTGACCACATGACGCCGGGATACTTCGCCTCAAGCCCGGGCGATTTGTAATTGCCCAGCCCTTCCTTCATGTGAAACATCGCGGTGGAGCCCATTGGAACCCGGCTCATGCTTTCGATGCCCGCTGCGATCACCACATCCTGGGTGCCGCTCATTACCGCCTGCGCTGCAAACTGGATCGCCTGCTGCGAAGAGCCGCATTGGCGGTCGATCGTCACCGCCGGGGTGGATTGCGGAAGCAGCTTGCTGGCCAGCACCGCATTGCGGCCAACTTGCCCCGCCTGCTGTCCACCCTGGCTGACGCAGCCCATGATTACGTCTTCAATGGCCCCCGGATCGATCCCGCT
>JBKJTN010000120.1:0-4357 GCA_046590275.1 Novosphingobium sp. | reverse complement strand
TCGTCTTTTGCCGCATGCGCGGCATGGCTCAGATCTCCCTCCTAGCCTTCCAGCGTATCGCGCACGAACTGATCGAGCAGACGCACGCCGAAGCCGGTCGCGCCCTTGTCCCAGGTTGCGCCGGGCTTGCTCGCCCAGACCATCCCGGCGATGTCGAGATGCGCCCAGGGGGTGCCCTTGTCGACATAGCGCTGGATGAACTGCGCCGCGGTGATCGAGCCGCCTTCACGCGGGCCGACGTTTTTCATGTCTGCGATGGGGCTGTCGATCAGCTTGTCATAAGCTGCGCCCAGCGGCATCCGCCACAGCTTGTCGCCCGAGGCATCGCCGGCCGCGACCAGCTTGCCGGCCAAGCCATCATCGTTGGAATAGACCGCGCCATGCTCGTTACCCAGCGCGATGATGATCGCACCGGTCAGCGTGGCAAGATCGATCACCGCCGTGGGCGAGAACTCCTTCTGCACCCAGGTGATCGCATCGCACAGCACCAGCCGCCCTTCGGCATCGGTATTGATCACTTCGACCGTCTGGCCCGACATCGAGGTGACGACATCGCCCGGGCGCTGGGCCTTGCCATCGGGCATATTCTCTACGAGGCCACAAATGCCGACCACATTGGCCTTGGCCTTGCGCCCGGCCATCGCCAGCATCGCACCGGCAACGGCCCCTGCCCCGCCCATGTCCCACTTCATGTCTTCCATGCCGGCGGCCGGCTTGATCGAAATGCCGCCGGTATCGAAAGTCACGCCCTTGCCGACAAAAGCAGTGGGCTTTGCGCCAGCCTTGCCGCCGTTCCATTCCATCACCAGCAACTGCGGCGGCTGGGCCGAACCTTGCGAGACACCCAGCAGCGCGCCCATGCCAAGCGCCTTCATTTCAGCTTCGTCCAGCACGCGGATTTCAATTCCGGTGCCCTTCATCCGGGCGCGGCAGCGCGCGACAAAGCTTTCGGGGTAAATGATATTGGCGGGCTCGGTCACCAGTTCGCGGGTGAATTCGATGCCATCTGCAAGCGCGGCTTCAGCGGCCCAGGCCGCCGCAGCTCCGTCCGGGGCACCGATGACTTCGATGTTTGCCAGCGTCGGCTTTTGATCTTCGGGCAGCCGCGTGCGATACTGGTCATGCCGCCAGCCGCGCAGCCGGGTGCCGAGCAGAAACGCCGCTGCCTCCTCGGTGGAAATACGGCTGCCCGACAGGTCGATCGCCAGCGCAGTTTCGCCCGAGGTGAGGTATTTGGCGGTCAATGCCGCCCCGGCGCGCTCCATCGCTGATGTGCGGGGCTTGCCGTTCGGCTCGCTGATGCCGACCAGCGCGATCCGCACGATCTTGCCGCCTTGCGCGACGAAGCCTTCATGAATCTGGCCGATTTTCCCGGTAAACCGCGAGGCGCGCGCGCCTTCTGCCAGCACTGGATCAAGGTCTGCCGGCAAGGCATCCAGCTCGACCAGACGGGCAATCAGGCGAGAAGCGGCAGAAGTTGGCGCTTCGACGAATTCGATTTTCATGCTGGCTCCCACGGGAAATTGCGCTTCGCGGCAGACCCTTGCCGCATAAGCTTACTGCGGATTGCAGTTAGGCGCGGGCGGTGCGATAGGCAAGCCATGCTCCTTGCCGTGCAGCCTGTTCTGCAAATCCGTGACCGCATTCTGCTTCGCCCCCGCGCGGAACCCCCAGTCTTGGCGCTCAGCGCTGCGCTGGCCCTGCTCGGCTGCCCGAATGCGGCGCTTGCGCAAGACGCCGCCGCCCCCGCCGCAGCTCCTGCGCCAGCCCAGAGCAGCCAGATCGCCTTTGAGGCCGATGGCCTTTCCTATGACAACGACGCCGACACCGTCACCGCCAGCGGCAATGTGGTGTTGCGCCGCGATGGCCAGTCGGTCCGGGCCGACAGCGTCACCTGGAACCGCAAGACCGGGCAGATTTTTGCCAATGGCAACATCCGGTTTGTCGATGCCGATGGCAACCAGCTGTTCAGCGACAAGGTTGAGCTTGACGACGAGCTCAAGGCCGGGGCGATGGAGAACATGTTGCTGGCGCTGCGCGAAGGTGGCCGCCTGGTCGCCGTTAAGGGCGAGCGTGCGGCTGACGGCACCGTGCTGCTCAGCAACGCCGCCTACAGCGCCTGCGCGGTTGAGGATTCGGACGACTGCCCGCGCAATCCCAGCTGGCGGATCACCGCCAAGCGGGTGATCTACGATCCCGAACAAAAGCGGGTCCGGTTCGATGGCGCCCGGCTCGAGCTGTTCGGCTTGCGCCTGATGCCGCTGCCCGGTCTGGTGGTAACGACTGATGGCCGGGCGGTGTCCGGCTTGCTGATCCCCGATGTCCGCCTGTCGGCCTCGAACGGGGTGGAGTTCAGCGACACCTATTATCTGCGCCTCGCCGATAATCGCGATGTTGCGGTGACCGGGTATGTCTATACCAAGGCCCTGCCAATGGTTTCGGCGCAGTACCGCGCGCTGACCACCGACGGGGCCTATCAGGTCACCGGCTATGCCACCCGCAGCAAGCGCATTTCGGTAGCCGGCACTCCAACCGGACAGCAGACCGATTTCCGCGGCTATTTCTTCGCCAATAGCAGGTTCCAGCTTTCTCCGCACTGGAGCATTACCGGATCGGCCCGGATCGCCTCTGACCGAACGTTCCTGCGCCGCTATGACATCAGCCGCGATGACCGGTTGCGCTCGATGATTGATGTCGAGCGGATGGACGACAACAGCTATCTTTCAGTCGCTGGCTGGGCGACGCAGACGCTGCGGGCGGGCGAAGTTCAGGGCCAGGTGCCGATCGCACTGCCGGTGATCGACTATCGCCGGAGGCTGGCCAATCCGCTGCTGGGCGGCAAGATCGAATTTCAGGCCAACAGCCTGGCCATTACCCGCACTAGTGGCCAGGATACTCAGCGCGCCTTTGCCAGCGCCCGCTGGGATATGCGGCGACTGACCAAAATGGGCCAGGAAATCACGCTCACGGCGCTGGTCCGCGGCGATGTCTATCACTCGGATGAAAATGCCCTCACCGCCACCCCGATCTATCGCGGCAGCCCGGGTTGGCAAACGCGCGGGCTGGCCACCGCGGCGGTCGACGTCAAATGGCCACTGGTCGGGAGATTTGCCGGCGGCACCCAGGTCCTCACCCCGCGCTTTCAGATCGTTGCCACGCCGCAACTCGCCAATCTGGCGGTACCCAACGAGGATGCCCGCGCGATTGACCTTGAGGACAGCAATCTTTTCGCCCTCAATCGTTTCCCCGGCTATGACCGGATCGAGGACGGGGCGCGCTTTACCTATGGACTCGACTGGCAGTTTGACCGGCCCGGTTGGCGGATCGCGACCACGATCGGCCAATCTTACCGGCTGACCCGCGACCCGACCCTGCTGCCCGATGGCACCGGGCTGACCAACCGGCTGTCGGATATCGTCGGCCGGACCGAGGTGCGCTTTCACGATTTCGTCAAGCTGACCCACCGCTTCAGGCTCGACAAGGACAATTTCGCGGTCCGACGCAATGAATTCGACGCGACCATCGGCACCCAGCGGACCTATGCCGAGGTCGGCTACCTCAGGCTCAACCGCGACATCGGCACAGGGCTCGAAGACCTCAAGGACCGCGAAGAGCTGCGCGTGGCCGGCCGCGTCGCCTTCGCGCGCTATTGGTCATTCTTCGGCTCGAGCGTGTTCAACCTGACCAACCGCGACGAGGATCCGACGCTGGCCGCCGACGGCTTTCAGGCCCTGCGCACCCGGCTCGGCGTCGCCTATCAGGACGATTGCCTGGAACTGGCGCTCACCTGGCGGCGCGATTATGTCGCCACCGGCGATGCGCAAAAGGGCAATACTTTCCAGATCCACGTTGCCTTGCGAAACTTGGGGTTCCGGTAGTTCCTCAACTTCGGTGCAGGACTATCGCCCATCCCGAAATCTCAACATCCCCGTCACCCTGAACTCGTTTCAGGGCCCATCGTGCCGCAAGCCCGGAGCCAGAAGAATGGGCACTGACCGAAAGGTTTTCTCCCAAAAACCACGCTCCGGATGAGCCGAGAAATGGGTCCTGAAACAAGTTCAGGATGACGAACAATGAGAGTTGCGGTGAATATGCAATATCCCTGCCCTGAAGTGGAGGGGGCAGTTCGGACCCAATGGCATTTGGTATAAGTCCCCCATCTGGACGCCCTGCGCGCGTGACGATGATGGACTCTGAGCCTAATATCAGGAACAAGCTGAGCCGTGGCAAATTTACAGCGGTTTTGTTGATCCCATGTCTGGAAGCGATCGAAGCAAGCACACTAAGGCTGGATTAATTACCGGTTTCATTTGCGCCGCTCTCATGGTTGCTGTTTTTATTGGTTGGGGTCTCCTAG
>JBKJTN010000052.1:0-8655 GCA_046590275.1 Novosphingobium sp. | reverse complement strand
CGATCACATCCGGGTGATTTTCGGTCAGGCCGCGTGCGCGCATCGCCGAAAGATCGGCCTGCGCCTGCGCATAAGCGCCGCGCGCGCCGCCTGCCGGGCCAACGCCCGCAATCGTCGACGGCGTTCCGCCAAGCTGGCCATTGATCGCCGCCAGTGCGCTTTGGGCGGCGGCAAGATCTGCATCGATCCCGCGCAATTCGGCCCGGCCTGCTTCAAGCCGCTGGATAACCGTGGTTCCGCCTTGGGCCAGCATCGGATTCTGGGCCTCGAAAGCCAGCCGCTTTTGCTCGGCGGCTTCGAGCTGCTTCTGCCGATCGGCCAGCTGCTGATCCATGAAGCTGATCGTACCGGTCATCTCGCCCCGGCCGCCCGACATGTTTTCTTCGCGGAAGATGTCGATCATCTTCTGGACGATTTCCTGAGCCAAAGCTGCGTTTTCGGCGTCTGACAACGAGCCGTCGCTGGAAACTGCGGTAATTTCGAACAGGTTCTCCTGCTCGCTCTTCACCTTGATCCGCTTGGCCAGCGACAGGACGGTGTTTTCCATCTGCTTGGGCGTGGTAACCGTTTCATTGATCTTGGTGGAGCGGACCACTTTTTCGAGGTTTACCGCGCTGGTCAGGGTCTGGCGGACCCGCTCGATGTCGCGTTTGCGATCGCCGCTGCTGATGCCGATCTGCTCGGCCAGCGCATCATCCAGCTGGATGAAAATCCGCGCCCGCGATTCGTAGGAATTTGGCACCATGGCCACGATCAGCCAGCCCAGCAGGCAGACTGCCCAGGTGACGCCAAGCGCCAGCCAGCGGCGATGCCAGACCGAATAAAGCGCCGCGCGCAGTTCTTCAAAAATACTGTTCATCTTGTGCGGTCCTGCCAGCGCCTTCCTCAGAATGTGCTCTCAGGAATGATGATGACATCACCTGGCTTCAGCATGACATTGGCACTGCTGTTGCCCTTGCGGAGCAGATCGCCGAGACGCAGGGCATATTCTTTCTGGCGGCCGCTTTCCTTGTCGAACCGGATCAGCTTGGCCCGGTTGCCCGAGGCAAATTCGCTGAGGCCGCCGACCGAGATCATCGCATCGAGCAGCGTCATATTAGCGCGATACGGCAGCGAGGCGGGCTTTGTGGTCGCACCGACCACCCGGACCTGCTGGCTGAAAGTCCCGGCAAATTTGTTGACGATCACCGAAACCAGCGGCTCTTCGATATACTGCGAAAGCTGTAACTTTATGTCTTCGGACAGCATCGAAGGTGTCTTGCCGACCGCCGGCATATCGGTGATCAGCGGGGTGGTGATCCGCCCGTCGGGACGCACCTGA
Source organism: Novosphingobium sp. (assembly GCA_046590275.1). Taxonomy (GTDB): domain Bacteria; phylum Pseudomonadota; class Alphaproteobacteria; order Sphingomonadales; family Sphingomonadaceae; genus Novosphingobium. The sequence continues at coordinate 7,334 of JBKJTN010000052.1, read as the reverse complement.
ACACTCGCGCCTAGTTCCGGATTGCGCCAGACGAAGATCGTCAGCTCGTCCAATGGCCCGATCACATATTCCTCGCCCGGACCTTCCTGCATCGCCACAAAGGATGCGGCGGGTAGTTGCGGGCCGCTGGGACCGCTTGCGCAGCCCGTCAGGGCAAAGCTGACCATCAGGCTTCCGGCAAGCAAAAGGGTGACGCGGCTCTTCGGCATGGCATGTCCTCAATCAGAGCCGCGCCGCCGCTTGGGTATGCCTTTCCCGCACGAAGGCCCGGCCTTTCAGCCACCGCTATGGTTTATAAGGGTGAACATTGCGTTAGCCTTGCCGCAACGTCGCGGGATTCGGGGATTTATGTCGGTCGCGTCCCGAATCTGGACGGCGCCAATCGAAAGGATTAAACCAGCAGCTCGGCCGCTGGCCCCTGCCCCAGGAACATGGCCGGGCTGGCGGTGGCGCCATAGGCGCCGGCGCAGAACACGGCGATCAGATCGCCCACTTCAGCCCTCGGGAAGCCAGCTTTGTCGGCCAACCGATCGAGCGGAGTGCAGAGGCAACCTACGACCGATGCTTCTTCCGTCGCTGGCGCGTCAAAATGGCTGGCCACTGCCACAGGATAGTTGCGCCGGACTACCGTTCCGAAATTGCCCGACGCGGCCAGCTGATGATGCAAGCCGCCATCGGTGACTAGGAAAGTTTCCCCATGGCTGACTTTGCGGTCGACAATACGGGTCAGATAAACTCCCGCTTCACCAACAAGATAGCGGCCAAGCTCAATGCAGAACCGGGTATCGCGCAGCGCGGGGGGCAAGCAGTCCAGTTGCTGTGCCAATGCAGTGCCGATGCAATCGATGTCCAAGGGCACATCACCGGAGAAGTAGGGGATGCCAAAACCGCCGCCCAGATTGCACTGCGGCAAGGCTGCACCGCTCGCTTCAGCCAGCCGTGCGGCCAGTTGCAGTGTCTGGCGCTGAGTGTCGATGATCGCTGTGGCATCCAGCGACTGACTGCCCGCAAAGATATGAAACCCGCGCCATTCCGCGCCGCTGGCGATGATCTGCCGGACCAGCGCCGGGACCCGCGCGGCGTCAAGACCAAACGGTTTGGCCCCGCCGCCCATCTTCATGCCCGAGCCTTTGAGATCAAATTCGGGATTGACGCGGACCGCAAGCCGCGGGGTTTTCCCGATCCGGTCGGCGATCCCCAATGCCCGCCCCGCTTCACCCTCGGATTCAAGGTTCACGGTAACCCCGGCGGTAATCGCCACTTCGAGTTCGGAGTCGCGCTTACCTGGCCCCGCGAAACTGACAAGCGCGGAAGCTATGCCTGCGGCCTCGACCAGCGCCAGCTCACCGGCTGAAGCAATGTCAAACCCATCAACTAGCTGTGACATCACCTGAAGTAGTGGCTTATATGGATTTGCTTTTACGGCATAATGTAATGCTATCTGGTCTGGCATCGCCGCCCGCAGTTGCGCGACGCGCTGGCGCAGCAGTTCGGCCGAATAGACAAACAGCGGGGTTGATCCGGCTTGCGCCACGAGCGCTGAGGCCTTGTGACCGTCAACCGCAAGTTCGCCATCAATGGCGCCATATCCTGCCGGAACCGGACCAATCGGTTTCAAGCGGCAAGCTCCGCGTACAGTCCGCTTCGGTCGATCTTGCCATTCGGCCCGATTGGCATTTCATCGCGCCAATGGATCTGTGCGGGCTGCATGAAATTAGGCATTTCCTGCAATAGAATACGCGGCAGATCTGTTGTAGCATCGTATCGATCTGGAGCCGCCCGAACGATCAGATGGACTGCCTGCCCCAACCGCGCATCCGGGATACCCAGCGCAACCGCCTGGGAAACCAAACCGCTGGCAAGCGCAACTTCCTCGATTTCCTGCGGACTGATCCGGTTGCCGGCGCTCTTGATCATGGTATCACGACGTCCCGCGAAATAGAGCAACCCGTCAGCTGTCCGCCTGACCCGGTCGCCGGACCACACGGCTAGACCGCCATAGCGCGACATCGGTGGGGCTGGCCTGAATCGCTCGGCCGTGCGCGCAGCGTCCTGCCAATAGCCTTGCGCCACCAGAGGACCACAATGCACCAGTTCACCTTCCTCCCCGTCGGCTGCAAGTTCGCCGCTGTCTGCAATTACAAGAATTTCGGCATGGGGGATCGCATTGCCGATGGACGTAGGATGCGTATCCACCAGCGCCGGATCGAGGTAAGTTGAACGGAACGCTTCGGTCAGCCCATACATCGGAAAAAGCCGTGCCTGCGGAAACCGGGCACGCAGCCGCCCCACCAGATCAACGGTCAGCGCGCCACCACTATTGGTCAAACGCAACAGTTTAGCGGCGGTTTCGCTTGGCCATTCGAGCTCGGTCAATTGAACCCAGAGCGGTGGCACGGCGGCCAGTGTAGTTGCGTCGTATCGCCCGATTGCCTTCACCACATCGCGCGCCGCCAAATAGTCCAGCGGCACAACACTGCCGCCCGCATACCACGCCGAAAACAGCTGATTTTGGCCATAGTCGAACGACAAAGGGAGCACCGCCAGCACTCGGTCGTCGCTTGCCAAACCAAGATAATCTGCAACACTTTCTGCGCCCAGCCACATATTGGCGTGGCTGAGCATCACACCCTTGGGTCGCCCGGTCGATCCGCTGGTATAGAGAATGGCCGCCAGTTCGTCAGGGTTGGCAGCAGAAGGGGGCAGTTCCGGACCACCTGCCAAGGCCGCCCCTTCAGGCAGCACCGCGCAGCCTTGCGGCACATCGTTCGGCTCCAGCGAGGCAAGCCGCGCTGGGGTACCTAGCAGCAGCCCTGCTCCACTATCGCCAACGATATGAGCCACTTGCCCCCTCTTAAGCAGGGGATTTATCGGAACATGGACCAAGCCAGCCCGTGCCGCCGCGAGCGGCAGCAAACATGTCAGTTCGCCCTTTGCCGCCCAGCTCGCCACCCTCGCGCCGCGCTCGGGCACTTGTTGGGCAAGCCACCCTGCCAGCGATGCGACACGCATCCTTAAGTCCTTGAAGCTAAGCGTAGCTTCGCGCAGGATGAGCGCGGGCGCACCATCGGCGCCCCGCAAGGCGAGATGGTCGAGCGGCCGGATCGGGAGTTCAGTTTCGGCGCGCACGGTTTTGGTTAGGCTCCACGCAGGGGGATCGGGCGGTTGATCGCCATTGAATATCACGATGATCTTAATGAACTGCAAGGTGATCCCGTACTCGCGGATTTGCTGGGCGCGCCACAAGCGCGCGCGCCGTTCGACCGGATCGAATGGTGGCGCAATCTGGCCGAAACCTGCGACTTCTGCCCACTGATCGCGGTGGCGCGTGACGGTGATCACCTTGCGCTTCTGCCAATGGAGCGGGCCGGGCGACGAATCGGAGCCCTGGCAAACTGGTATAACTTTCGTGTTAGTCCGCTCATGACCAAGGGGGCGGATGCAAAAGCATTATACACCGCAATGGCGCTCGACCTTCTCGGTGAAGCTCCACGTATCACACTGGCGCCGCTGCCGAATGACAATGGTGAGGCGGACTTGCTTGAGCATTGTTTCCGCAAAGCAGGCTGGACCGTGTTTCGCGAGCCTTGTGATCGCAACCACATCCTGCGGATCGGGGAACGCAACTTTGCTGATTATATCGCGTCGCGCCCCGGCGCCCTGCGCACCACACTGAAGCGCAAATCCGGTAAAGTTGCGGTCACGATCGAAACCAACTTCAATCCCGACAGCTGGTCCGCCTATGAAGCGATCTATGCGAAAAGCTGGAAGCCCCACGAAGGATCGCCCGCCTTTCTGCGCCGCTTTGCCGAGGAGGAGGGTGCAGCCGGCCGCTTGCGTCTAGGCATCGCGCGCGCAGATGGGGAGCCAGTCGCGGCGCAATTCTGGACGGTGGAAGGCAATACTGCCTTCATCCACAAGCTGGCCCATACCGAGGCGTCGAACCCGCTCTCGCCGGGCACAACGCTGAGCGCGTTGCTGTTCGAGCGGGTGATAGAGCAAGACCGCGTTGCGCTGGTCGATTTTGGTACTGGCAATGACCTCTACAAGCGCGATTGGATGGAACAGCAGCGCCCTCGCTATCGCTTGGATATGTTCCGCCCCGGTTGGCCGGGCAATTGGCCGGCACTGGCAAAATGGGCACTGCGTAGCCTTGTTGGAGGAGGTTCGAATGACTAGAGACCGGGCCAGTATCAGTGCGAGTACCGAGGGTTCCAATGCGACAGGAAACTGATCAGCTGCTGCGCCAGATCCTGACCGACGTGCTGGGCCTTAAATCCGGGCAGGCAAGCACTTTTACCAAGGATACCGGTCTCTTCGGGCATCTTCCTGAACTTGATTCGATGGCGGTGGCTGGATTGCTGACTGAATTGGAAGATCGACTCGACATTGTCATCGATGATGACGAAGTCGATGGCGAGTTGATGGAGAGCTTTGGCTCGTTGCTTGCGTTTGCCGAGGCCAAGCGCCCCCGACCGGACCAGAACTCCCAGTGAAAGCGCTGGATTACGCCTGCTCGCTGCCTTCGGGTGGCACCGCTCGCGAACTCGCTCTTGCGGTTGACTGGGGTCGCGACAAACGCCTGTTGATCATCCCGGCGCTGTTCGACGAAGCCAACCGGATGCGGCGCTTCACCGTTGAAATGATGCGGCGATTGGATGGAGCAGGGATCGACTGCCTTCTGCCCGATCTGCCGGGTTGCAATGAGAGTCTCCAAGATCTGGCACAACAAACTTCAGTCGATTGGTCCGATGCGATGCTCTCCGCGGCTGGGCATTTCAATGTGACCCACGTGCTGGCGATCCGCGGCGGAGGGCTGATCATGCCCCGAAACCTGCCTGGCTGGCACTATGGCGCGGTCAAAGGTGCCTCGATCCTGCGCCAGATGCTGCGCGGCCGGATAATTTCATCGCGGGAAGCGGGGCGAACAGAAAGCCAGGAACAGCTGCTGGAAGCCGGCCTGGAAGCTGGACTTGAGTTGGGCGGCTATCAGCTGTCGGCCGGGATGCTGCGCGATTTGCAGGCGTTGGAGCCGCAAAAAACCGCCAATCTCGTGGTCATAGAGCAGGAGATGATCGGCGGCAGCCCGCTGTGGCTGCGGGCCGAGCCTGATGAAGATCGCGCCCAGGCCGACGCGCTGGCGGCAGTGATTTCGATGGGGTTGGGCGCGTGACCCGGCACTTCTCCAGCTTCGCCTGCGAAGGAGCTACGCTCTGGAGTACTCTTGATACGGCTGCCGGGACAACCGGACTGCTGATCGTCAGCGGCGGCAATGAAACACGCTCGGGACCGTGGGCCAGCCAATCGTTGTTGGCGGTGCGAATCGCGGTTGCCGGTTTTCCGGTCTTCCGTTTCGATCGCCGCGGGGTTGGTGATAGCGATGGGCCGAACGGCGGATTTCGCACCGCTGCGCCCGATATAGCCGCCGCAATAGCCGCGTTCCGCGCGCAGGTTCCCGCCCTTGAACGGGTCATCGCATACGGCAACTGCGATGGGGCAAGCGCGTTGATGCTGGCAGCGGGTGCGGGCTGTGATGGGCTGGTGCTGTCCAATCCCTGGACAATTGAGGAGAATATTGCGGACGAGGCCTCGCCCGCTCTGCCGCAAGTTGTCCGCGCCCACTATTTGCGCCGGTTGATGGACCCGCGCGCGGTGCTGCGTCTGCTGGGGGGCAAGGTCTCGCTACGCCAGCTGTTCGCCGGCCTGCGCGATGCCGCTCGCCCGGCGGCGGCCTTTAACCCACTGGCGCAGGAATTGAGGGCAAAGCTGGCTGAATTTTCCGGCCCGGCAACCATCCTGCTGGCTGGGCGGGATCGCACCGCGCAGACTTTCCTCGCGAATTGGGACAAATCGGACCCGAGGTTACGGACCTGCGCGAATGCATCGCACGGTTTTGTCGAACAGCATGCCCGTAGCTGGTTGCAAAATCAGCTAGAGGACGCCTTGCGCAACAGATAGGCCAATCTTCTGAGCCGCGAAGTCACGCTCGGCCAGAAATCGTTCGGCATCAAGCGCCGCCATGCAACCGGTGCCTGCTGCAGTCACGGCCTGGCGATAGATGTGGTCCATCACGTCCCCGCAGGCGAAAACGCCCGGAATGGCGGTTTTGGGCGTGCCGGGAGCGACCAGCAGATAGCCGCCCTCGTCCATCTCAAGCTTGCCCTTGAACAGCTCGGTTGACGGTGCGTGACCGATCGCGACAAAGGCACCATCGGTTGGTTCAACCGTGCTAGCCCCGGTAATGGTATCGACCAAGGCAACTCCGCTTAGCCCGCCATTCGCGCCCTCGCCCACGAAATGATCGACCTTCTTGTTCCACAACACCTTGATATTGGGGTGTGCAAACAGCCGGTCCTGAAGGATTTTTTCGGCCCGGAAACTGTCGCGCCGATGGATTACGGTGACATCCGGTGAATGGTTGGTGAGGTACAGCGCCTCTTCCACCGCAGTGTTCCCGCCGCCGATCACAACCACTTTCTTGCCGCGATAGAAGAAGCCATCGCAGGTGGCACAGGCCGAAACGCCCTTGCCGGACAATTCCTGCTCACCGCTCACACCCAGCCATTTGGCCTGGGCGCCGGTCGCGATGACCAACGCATCGCCCTCATAGATATCGCCGCTATCGCCAATCGCGCGGAACGGAGAACCGGAAAGGTCAACCGAGGTGATCGTATCCCACATCATTCGCGTGCCAACATGCTCGGCCTGCGCCTGCATCTCCTCCATCAGCCACGGACCCTGAATTACATCGCGAAAGCCGGGATAGTTCTCGACATCGGTAGTGATGGTCAATTGCCCGCCGGGCTGGAGCCCTTGCACCACGATCGGCATCATCCCGGCCCGCGCGCCATAAATTGCGGCCGAAAGTCCTGCCGGACCGGAGCCGATGATCAGCATGCGGGTGGTGTGAGTTGCCATAATTACTCTCGTTTCGGGGATTTCCGCTCATGTAGGGATGCACGCCGCCCGAAGCAAACCGCGCAACATGGGTTTTGCCCGACGGATTGACGCCGCGACCGCCAGCGCGCAAAGCCACGCGCCATGACACCACACGGCCCAACCTCGAACAGCTTCATCTCTCAGCGCTTGCGACTCCACTATGTCGACTGGGGCAATCCCGAGGCGCCCAAGCTGATCCTCCAGCATGGCGGCCGCGATCACGGCCGCAGCTGGGACTGGGTCGCGCAAGAATTGGCCAAGGACTGGCATGTGATTGCGCCTGATCTGCGCGGCCATGGGGATAGTGCCTGGGCACCCGACGGCAATTACGAGATGAACGCGTTCGTCTATGATTTTGCCCAGCTGGTCCATACGCTGGGACAGGATGAGGTGAC
>JBKJTN010000044.1:0-17219 GCA_046590275.1 Novosphingobium sp. | reverse complement strand
CTGAGCGAGGCCGATCTGGCGGCCCAGCAAGGCAGCATCAACCGCCCCGGTCGCGGGATTGGTAATTGCGGCACCACCTGCGGAAGGCAGTCGGGCTTGTGCCGGGCCCCCAGCAGGCGCGCCCGGCGGGCGGCGCAGCACCTTGATCAGCGGACGAACTCCCATGAAGATCACCAGCAGTACCGCGATCAGCGCCACCAGACTGCGGATCACCATGGCGAACCATGAAGCCTCATAGAACGGCAGCCCCTCGGCCTCGACCTTGTCGAACGGTCGGATCAGCACGGCCACCTGATCGCCGCGCGCCGGATCAGCGCCAACCGCAGCCGTGACGAGCTGCTTGATTTGCTCGACGTCGGCGGCCTTGCCCTTCTTCATCGCCGTCTGGGAAAGTGCGACGGCCACCGACAGCCGCTTGACCTTGCCCGGTGCCGCGTTGGACACGGCCACTTCGCGCCCCAGCTCATAGGTGCGGCTCGCGCTGCTTTCGCCATTGCCCGGCCCCGCCGCAGCGGGCGCAGCCGGAGTGCCCTGCGGCGGCCCGGGCGAAGCGGTGGTGGTGGGAGGAGGCGTGTTCGAAAGTGCCCCGGGGATGCCGCCTGCCAAAGCCGCACTGGCGCTTTGCGACTGGGCCTGCGTTTCCGAGCGGATCACGCCTTCCTTTTCATAGCTCTCGCGCGCCGAGGTGACCTGATCCATATCGAGCTCGACCTGGATTTCGCTGGAAAAATTGCCCGGACCCAGGATTGGTGTCAGCAGCTGATCAAGCTGGGTGCGCAACTTACTTTCCATTCTGCCCTGCAATTCGAGGCGGTCTGAATCGCCGCCCGCCTTTTCGGACAAAAAGCGCCCATGCTGATCGACCACCCGCACCGCATCGGGGGAGAGGCCCTGGACTGATCCGGCAACCAGATTGACGATCGCCGCCACCTGGCTGTCCTGCAACTGCCGTCCCCGGGCCAGGCGAACCATGACCGAGGCGGTGGGCGGGCTATCCTCGCGCACGAACACCGATTTAGAGGCCTCCGCCAGATGGACCCGGACCGACTCGATCCCGTCGATCTCCATGATCGTCAGCATCAGATCATGCTCGCGCGCGGCGCGCATCCGCTCGCCCTCCATGGCGCGGCTGGCGCCCATCGGCAGACTGTCGAGCATCGCGCTGCCGCTTTGGGGGGTGGCGAGGCCGCCGTCCGAGGCAAGCAGCATCCGCGCCCGGTAAAGGTTGTCCTCGTCCACGCTCAGCGCGCCGGTGGTGCTGTCGATCCGGTAGGCGATCGATGCCTTGTCGAGCGCCGAGGCGACCGAAGCGCGTTCGCTGTCGCCCAGCTCGCTGTAAAGGATACGCTGCGGGGCCGGGGCCAGCAGTCCGTAAGTCAGCCCGACCGCGCCAATCGCAGTGACACCGATGAACCATGGCAAGGCGCGCTTGAACAGCGGCTGCGCGGCGACGCTGCGCAGGCGTTCCAGCGGCGTGAGGATCTGCCCGGTGAAGGGCGCGGGGACCAGCTCGCTCATCTATCAGACCCCCATTCGCATGATGTCCTGGTAGGCCGACAGCAGCCGGTTCCTGACCTGGAGGGTGGCCTCGAAGGCGAGGCTCGATTCCTGCCGCGCCAGCATTACCTTGGCGACATCGGTAACCTCGCCCTTCTGGTAGGCTTCGGTCAGCCCTTCGGCCTTGGCCTGGGTGGAGCTGACCCCGTCCAGCGCCGATTTCAGGGCATCGGTGAAACCGCCCGACGGGCCATTGGCCGCTGGCTGAACCGCGCCGCCATCTTGCGTGTGGAGCTGTTGCAGCAGCGCCGAGCGATCGACGATCTGCTGGCGCAGCGCGAGGATCTGTTGCAGCCCGGCCGCGCCGGTCGGGGAGCCGACCGGGCTCATCTTGCCGCTCCGGCTGTAACGGCGACGCCAGCATCACGGAACGAGGCAAGCCGGTAGCGCAGCGTCCGTTCCGAAATGCCCAGCTGCCGCGCCGCCGTGATCCGGCTGCCACCGCAAGCGTCGAGCGCTTCCATGATCGCGCGCTCTTCGGACAGCTGGACGATGTTAGAGAGGCGGCGAGTGGTGGGAAGCTGTGTTGCCGGTTCAGCCCCGATCAGCCGGGCCGGGCTGTCAAAGCTGATATGCGCGGTTTCGATCTGTGCAGCCCCATCGGCCAGCAGCAGCGCGCGGCGCATGACGTTTTCCAGCTCGCGGACATTGCCCGGCCAGCCGTGCAGTTTGAGCATCGCCAGCGCCGCTTCGGATAGCCACGGAATGCCGCGTGCCGGGGGAGTGTGGCGCAGCAGCATCGCGAAGGCGAGCGGGGCAATATCATCCGCCCGCTCGCGCAAGGGGCGCAGACCCAGCGGGAAGACGTTGAGGCGGTAATAGAGATCAGGGCGGAACCGCCCCTCGGCCACTTCGGTCGGCAGATCGCGGTTGGCGCAGGCGATTACCCGCACGTCGATCTTGATCGGCTGGCTTGAGCCGATCGGCACAACCTCACCTTCCTGCAATGTGCGGAGCAGTTTGGCCTGAAGTTGCAGCGGCATCTCGGCAATTTCATCGAGCAACAGCGTGCCGCCATCAGCCGCGCGGAAAAAGCCTTCCGCCGCATTGGTGGCTCCGGTGAAGGCGCCTTTCTGATGGCCGAACAGCAGCGCTTCCAGCATGGTTTCGGGCATCGCCGCGCAATTGACTGCCACAAATGGCCCGGCGCGGCGGGGGCTGCGATCATGGATGAAGCGGCTCAGCACTTCCTTGCCGGTGCCGGTCGGGCCGTTGATCAAGACGGGGATCTCGCTCGCTGCCAGCCGCTCGGCCAGCGCCAGGATTGAAAGACTCTCGGGATCGGCCGCAATCGGCGCGCCGGGCGCGGCGACCGCAGCCAGCAGGGCGGCCAGCGCGGTGTCGCTGGCGGCATCGCAGTAGGACAGCGAAAAGCGCCCCGGCGCGCCATCGCGGCTAAGCGCATTGCGGCCCGAACGCTCGAGCGTGACCGAGCGCACCCGGCCCTGAGCAGCGGTCTCTCGGGTCCCGCGCAGCAGCACTTCGGCAGCCGATCCGCCCACCCCGCCAATCGCGCCGACAATCGCCGCTGCCCGCTGGACCAGCGGTGCGTGTGCTTTGGCTACCCCTTCACTGCAAACCAGACCACTCATTGCGCTACCCCCCGATTAACCATGCTTCGTGGGGCTATTTGCGCGCGGAACGTCAAACGGATCAGTAATTTAAGGGCAGGGGGGAATACTTAGGCGGTGCGAGGTGTCTCAGATGGGATTGTCGGTTGCGGCGCGCGGAGTCTCTATAGCGCCGTCACCCGCCAGATTGCGTTGCCCACATCATCGGCGACCAGCAAACCTCCCGCCTTGTCGACCGCAACGCCTACCGGACGACCCTGAGCCTTGCCGCGCGCGTCGATAAAGCCAGTCAGCACATCGATGGGAAGCCCGGTTGGCCGGCCTTGGGCAAAGGGTACGAAAATAACCTTATAGCCGCTCAGCGGCTTTCTGTTCCAGGAACCATGCTGCCCGACGAAAGCGCCATCTGAAAACGGCTTGCCCAGCTTGGAGCCTGCCGCGAAGGCGAGGCCCAGCGAGGCGGTATGGGCTCCCAGCGCGTAATCCGGCTTGATTGCGCGGGCAACCAGATCGGGGCGACGCAGCGTCGTGGGAATACGCTCGTCGATGGTGGCGCCGTAATAACTGAACGGCCAGCCGTAGAACCCGCCGCGCGTCACGCTGGTAATATAATCGGGCACCAGATCACTGCCAAGCTCATCGCGCTCATTCACGGAAGTCCATAAGGCGCCCGTAACCGGCTCAAAAGCCATGCCGACGGGATTGCGCAAGCCGGTGGCCAATTCGCTATGCGCGCCGGTGCTTGGATCAATCTGCCAGATCGACGCGCGACCCTCTTCGGCGGCCAGGCCGTTTTCGCCAATATTGCTGTTTGATCCGACTGCGACGAACAGCACCTTGCCGTCAGCAGCCGCAACGAGGTTCTTGGTCCAATGGTGGTTTATTTCGCCGGCCGGGAGGTCCGCAATCTTGCGCGCGGGAACCTTGATGGCCAGCTCGCCAGTGCGATACGGAAAGGCCAGCACCGCGTCGGTCGTGGCCACGTAAAGCGTCTCGCCGACCAAGGCCATTCCGAACGGTGAGTTGAGGTTTTCCAGAAAAATCGACCGGGTTTCCGCCACTCCGTCGCCGTCAGTATCGCGCAGCAGGCTAATCCGGTTGGCGCTGGGCGCAGCGGCCCCTGCCTTTTTCTGGAACATCTTGAAAAAATAGCCCCTGATCCCGGTGGCATCCCTGGGGCGGACCGGTCCGTTGGTTTCCGCCACCAGCACGTCGCCATTGGGCAGAACGGTCATCCAGCGCGGGTGATCCAGGCCGATTGCGAAGGCCGAAACGGCCAAGCCAGCCGCCGCGACCGGCTTGGCGCCGCCTTGCCAGCCAATCGCATCGGCAACCTTGATAACCGGGATCAGAGATTTCTGGGGCGTCGGCAAAACTGGCGCCGGTCCCATATCCTGATAGCGCGCAAGCTTGGCGGACGTGCCGCAACCGGCGAGCAGGATACTCGCCAGGGCTAGTGTCAGTCGTGGGTGTCGCAGCATCCTTTGTCCTTCAAACTTGCTTTTTGCTCATGCTGCCATCTCATGCTGGCGCGGATGTTTTTCAAGCCATGCCAGCACATGCTCTGGCTTGCTGACCTCGTAAGGATCATCATCGGCGCCGCTATCGTTGATGCCCGGTTCTTCGAACCAGCCGACAATATGCCCATCGTCCACCACCATCGCATAGCGCCATGACCGAAGCCCGAAACCAAGATGGGCCTTATCGATCAACATACCCATTCTGCGGGTGAAAAGTGCAGATCCATCGGGCAACATTTTGACCTTTTCGAGTCCGAGTTTTTGGCCCCATTGGTACATCACAAAGGCGTCGTTCACGGCCAGGCAGTAAATTTCGTCAGCGCCCGCGGCATGAAGCGCTTCGTAGTTATCTTCGAACGCCGGACATTGTTCGGTCGTGCAGGTGGGTGTGAACGCGCCGGGAAGAGCAAACACCACTACACGCCGACCAGCGAAAATCTCGCCCGTGGCGACATCCCGCCAGCGAAACGGATTGTCCCCGCCCACCGATTCATCGCGCACGCGGGTCTTGAAGGTAACGTCGGGAACAATGCGGTCAGCCATCGGGCACTCCTGGATGTGTAATTGGAGGGTCCAACCAATCGCGGCTTTAGATGTTCCATCTGGGCCATCCGCAGGCAGGAAGTAGCATTTACCCGAGCCTATAGCAGGCAATGGGGCTTGGCGTTCGCATGAGCGCGTTGAAGGTAGTCAGCAGTGCATGCACGCCGTACCCGGAATTTCGGAGTGCCTGCGAAATTCCGGGCACGCCTATTATTTGGGCAGTTTCAGTTCTGCATTTTCTCACCGGCCTTGTCGGCGGCTTCCCCGGCAGCTTCTATGGCTTTGCCTGCCTCGGTTTTTGCAGCCTCTACAGCGCCTTGGGCCTGTTTACCTGCGTCTGCTGCGACTGCACCGGCTTCTTCTGCGGCTCCGCTGGCAGCGGTGGCAGCACCTTGGACATCATCGCCTACCGCGGCGCCAGCTTCGGCAGTTTCTTGCTGGGCCTTTTCTGAACAACCAGACAAGCCGGCGGCGCCGATGGAAAGGGCGGCAACCAGAAATAACTTCTTCATATATCTCTCCGTGCAAAAACTGCGTGGGCCCATCAAAGCGCGCCCGTATGTTCAAAGGCTACAAGGAAATTCCTTGTGGTCAACAAGGCAAGCCGCCTTCCAACTCTTCTGCCTGGCTGTATTTGCCTGTCCACCATCGCGCCCGCTTGTGACAAGATGCGCGATGTTCCCGCAGGTTTATCCATTGATTCAAGCCGTGGCCGCCGGGGGGCAAGGGCCGAAAGTCGGCAATGACGGTGCGATCAACCTCGGAAATGGCGATTTCATCGTGCTCCACGGTGTCAGCATGGCTAATCTGACCGCGAACGACTTCATTGTCAGCAGCGCCGGTGAAGTGGTGAAGTCCAGCCCGCAAGTGCCAGTATCCTTGGCCGCTGGAGACGCTACGCACTACAGCAGCCAAGGCCTATCAGACTGGTTGCCTCTGCATGGCGAGGTGTTTGTCTGAATGCAGATTACGGGTGGCTGCGGCGACACGCGCCATAATCCCCAAACCTCCATAACCGTGACCCATTGCATCGTTGCCTGAGCGCCCGAAAACGCCATTTCACTGCGGTCCTATTCCTGCTGTCCTACATCGCGCCGGCCTGACACTGTGCGCGCCATGGATTCGCAGCCCGCCACTTGCAGCTCGCCATTTGCAGATCAGCCCCGGGCCGGGGAGCTAGCGGCACCACCATTCCGTCACCTGTCACTTTTCCCGGATTCAGCGAGTAAAACCAGCGCCATACACGCCGGACAGGTGGGTTACACCGTGTCACCCTTGTCACCCTGCGGGCGGGCAAAGCACGGACTTGCGCCATGCGGCGGGGTCATATGGTTACACACCGTGCTTTGCCGTCCGCGCTTAATTTTTTGCGCGTCCCGCCGATCTTTCCATTTGTCAGCTGCACCGGATGGTCCGGATCGGCTTGCACCTCGGGATTACCAACGGGAGTCACTCATGTCTGTCATCAATACCAATATCAGCGCGATCCGCGCCGCCAATGCCTCCGCCAGTGCCAGCAAGATGCTCGGCACCGCGATGGAGCGCCTTTCCACCGGCAAGCGCATCAACAGCGCCAAGGACGATGCCGCCGGCCTCGCCATTGCCACCAGCATGACCGCACAGGTTCGCGGTATGAACCAGGGCATCCGCAACGCCAATGATGGCATTTCGCTCGCCCAGACCGCCGATGGCGCGGTGACTGAAGTGAGCAACATGCTGCAGCGCGTTCGCGAACTGGCAACCCAGTCAGCCTCGGGCACCTATGCCGACGCCACCGACCGCGCCTATATGCAGACCGAAGTTGACGAGCTGACCGCCCAGATCGATCAGGTCATCACCAACACCAAGTTCAACGGCGTGGCGATGTTCGATGGCAGCACCGCTTCGGTGAAGATCCAGACCGGCGCGAATGCCGCCGATACGGTCGATCTGGTGATGGCCAATCTGACCGCGCTGGCCGCCAGCGGCGGTGCTGCCGGCTCTTACGACGTCTCGACCGCAACGGCGGCGAATACGCTGCTCACAACGCTCGACACCGAACTGGATTCGATTTCCAGCGCCCGTTCGTCGCTGGGTGCCGGGCAGAACCGGCTTGAATCGGTGGTCAACAATCTGACCAGCAATGTCACCAACCTGTCGGATGCGCGCTCGCGGATCGAAGACGCGGATTATTCGTCGGAAACCACCGCGATGGCCAAGGCCCAGATCCTCAGCCAAGCCTCGACCGCGATGATCTCGCAGGCCAACCAGAGCCAGCAGAACGTGCTTTCGCTGCTGCGTTAGTCAATCGCTCCACGGCTGCCCCTTCCAGGCGCAGAGCAACTACGCCCGGTGGTTCTTCGGATCTGCCGGGCGTTTTTTCCCATATTGAACCGCTGGAAAATTTCGTGTCGATTTAATCCTATTTGCTGTCATGTTCCGGGGTTTCGAAAAGGGGCAAATAGGGGGAGTCGATCAGATGGATATTACCGGAACCAGCGGCGACGATGTGCTTACCGGCACGGCCGATCCCGACGTTATCAACGGGCTGGGCGGCAATGACACCATCGATGGCGGCGGCGGAAACGATATCATCAACGGCGGGACCGGTAACGACCAGCTTTCGGGCGGCGATGGCGATGACACTTTCATCGAAGATCAGTTCGCCGGTCAGACTGACACCTTCAATGGCGGCGCTGGCTTCGATACGATCGAGCTGCGTGCTGTGCCCACGCCGATTGTCACCAACCTGGGCGTAATCTCGCCGCATACGCTGTCGGGAGCGAGCACGCTGACTTCGATTGAGCGGCTGGTGTTTGCCTCAAATGCGGGGCAGACGGTCCAGGCCTCGGTTTCGTACAGCCTGCTTGGCTCGACCGGGCTGACCCAGCTGGTTGGCGGCGCGGGCCGTGATTTCCTGTCTTTCAGCATCGGCACTGCGGGCGGCACATTTACCATGCCGGTGCTGACCCTGACGAATTGGGACAGCGCGCCAACCAACGCCTGGACCGGCGGAACCGATTTCGTCGTGATGGGTTCGGGCGCGCCGGTCGGAACCAGCGTGACCCTCAACGCCGCTGCAGGGCTCAACACCTTGCAGATCCTGAGCGGCGGGTTTGGCGATGATGTGCTCAACGGATCGGGCAATGCCGATTATCTTGATGGCCGGGGCGGAGCCAACCAGCTTAACGGCAATGGCGGCAATGATTCGTTGGCGATCGTCAACAATGCCAATCCCGGTCCGGGGGGCTTTCTTCCGCCGACGACCTATAGCGGCGCGGGCAGCACGCTTGATGGCGGGACCGGAACCGATGTTCTGACCATCGGCGGCTATGTCATTCTGGCCGCGACGCTGGTCAGCATCGAAGGCGTCAATCTGCTTCCCGCCTTCATCCCGCCGGTTCCAAATACCGCGCGGCAGGATGCAGCGGTGCTCGAGCTTGACAGCACCCATCTGGCGATGCTTCCGGCGACAGCCTTCTTTCGCGGGACGGGCAGCGTCGTCGTTTATCTTGATGACGGGGCGAGCTTCGCCGGTGGCCAATATGTGATCCAGCCCGGATCAGCGGTGCAGTTCGAGGTTTTTGCCGGCGCCGGCAATGGGGTCTCGATGGTCGGCACCTCGGGCGATGACATCATCCACTTCGGCGCCGGCACCCAGACCGCCACCGGCGGCGCGGGGGCGGATCGTTTCACGCCGGGGCTGGTTTCGGGCGTGGTCACCGATTTCACCCTCGGGGTGGACAAGATCGACTTTACCGGCACTGACATCACCAATCTCGGCCGGTTCGGCGATCTCAACCTGGTGCAAAGCGGGGCCAATGTCGTGCTGAGCGCTGATACTGGCGGCCAGCATTTTGAGATGGTGCTCCAGAACATCAATCTCGCCAATTTGACGGTAAACAATATCATTCTGAGTGACGCGTCTTATCAGGCGTTTGATACCGGGACGACTTTCGACGATCTGTTGTTCGGCTTTGGCTTGAATGACGAACTGCATGGCTCAGACGGCAATGACCGGATCTACGGCGGCGGCGGAGTTGATCGGCTCTACGGTGATGCGGGCAACGATCTGATCATACTCGATGGCGCGACTGCTGCGGGCGGGATTTATGACGGCGGCGCCGGCACTGATAGCTTGCTGCTACGCAACTATGATGGCGCTGCTGCTTCGCCCTTTGGCCCGGCATCGATCCATAATATGCTCAATTTTACGCAACAAGCGGTGACCAGTGTTGAGCGGATCGTGTTCGAATCCCAACTCGGCACAAGCATACAAGGGATCATGCAATTGGCCCAGCTGGGTGCCAGCGGCGTCACCGAAATAGTCGGCGGCGCCGGGGTGGACTTCATGGTATTCATTGTGAACACTGGCGGCACCTATACCATGCCCAATCTCACCCTTACCAATTGGGCGACCGGCGGCGCCGCCGGTACCGATGGGCTGGTGTTGGTGGCAGCATCAAACGTGGCGGGCATAACACTCAACGCGCTTGAAGGGTTGGCGGCCAACCAGGTGCTTTTCGGAGGTAACCTGGCCGATGTTCTCAACGGATCAAGCGCTGCTGATTTGCTGAACGGCAACGCCGGGAATGATGTCATCAACGGCGGCGGCGGCCTTGATCTTATTTACGGCGGCTTGGGCGATGACCAGTATATAGTTACGACCCAGGCGGCCCTGCTGTTCGAAAATGCCGGCGAAGGCACGGACAGCGTCTCTTCATCGATCAGCTACTACCTGTTTGCCAATATCGAAAACCTGACTCTGACCGGTTCGGCGGGTAATTTCGGGGTCGGCAACGATCTGGCGAATGTGCTGACCGGCAATGCGGGCGAGAACCTGCTGATCGCGGGCGCCGGGAATGACGAGGTGCGCGGCGGCGCGGCGCGCGATGCGATCTTCGGGCAGGACGGGGCGGATAGTCTCTACGGCGATGGCGGGATCGATTACATCGTCGCAGGCACCGGCAATGACATAATCGACGGCGGCGCCGATGCCGACGAGATCTACGGCCAGGAAGGCGATGACACGATCATTGGCGGGGCCAGCTTCGATACCGACATCATCGTCGGCGGCGATGGCAACGACACGATCTTTGGCAATTCGGGCGCGGGTGATTTCGACTACCTCTATGGCAATCTCGGCAACGACACATTCTATGTCGATACCCCCGCAGATCTGGTGTTCGAACAAGCCGGCGAAGGAACCGATACGGTCTATGCCGGGATCAATGGCGGGGGCTATTACCTCTACGACAATATCGAGAACCTGATCCTCACCGATAGCACCCCGTTCGGGGTCGGCAATGCACTCGATAATGGCCTGACCGGCAATGCGATCAGCAACTATCTGCTGGGCGGGGCAGGCAATGACACGCTCAACGGGATGGGCGGCAATGATGTGCTGTTCGGCGAGGGCGGCAATGATACCTTCGTGTTCACCAGCGGCACCGGCGGCGATGTGATCGGCGACTTTACGGCGGGCCAGGACAGGATCGACCTCAGCGCCTTCGGGTTCAGCTTCGCGCAGGCGCAGGCCAATTTCATCCAGAACGGCAATGTCGGGGCGCTCAATCTGGGCAACGGCGATTTCATCGTGCTGCACAATGTGACGATGAGCACGCTGACCGCCACCGACTTCATCTTCGGATAAGCTGCGATGGCATGAGTCTGGCCCGCCGCGGGCCCCGCTGCTCACCGATGCCATCCAGTTCGGCAGCGACGACCTGCACTGGCACCGACCGCAAGCAGAGGCTTTTATCTAGTTTGCTAGTGAGCCCAGCTCAGGATTCAATCGATTTGATCCAAACCTTGCAAGCGCGATAGCGCGGGCCTGACTCTCAGGCCATCGCTGCAGCTGGTCTCCTCGCGTAAACACCGAATGCGGCGATCACTGCATAGCAAAGCGCGGGGAGAACCAGCGCGAAGGCCAGGCTACCGCTCGCGTCGGCGATTATTCCGGTCAACAGCGGAACCACCGCGCCGCCGAAAATCGCCACGTTGATGATCCCCGAACCATCCGCAGCCCGGCTCCCCAATCGTTCACAGGCGAGCGAGAAAATCGTCGGGAACATGATCGAATTCACCAGACCGACGGCCAGCAAGCTGTAACCCGAGAAGGTGCCGGTGGTGTTGGCCGAGATCAAGATCAGCGCAATCGCACCGGCGGCAACGCTCGCCAGCACCATGCCCGGGCTGACCACACGCAAAACGGCGGAACCGATGAACCGGCCAACCATGGCGCCGCCCCAATAAAGACCGATCAATTTGCCCGCTGCCTGCTCTTGCAGCCCCATCACATCGGCTTGCATCAAGTAGTTGACGATCAGCGAACCGATCGACACTTCGGCGCCGACATAAAGGAAAATGCAGAGCGCCCCAAAACCGAACCGCGGGCGCTTCAACAGGTCAAAACCGCCCAACGCCGCGCTCGGCTCGTGCTTTTCTTGGGGAAGCTTGTTGCGGAACAGCCAGACCACGCCTGCAACCAGTGCCAGCGCAGCAGCGATACCCGTGTAACCATTGACGATCGCCTGGCTTTCGGCGGTACGATAGGCATCCAGCGCAGCGCCCGACAGTTCGCCAGCGTTCATCGTTGCCAGACTGCCAAGGATCAGGATCGAGCCGATGATCGGGAAGA
This sequence comes from Novosphingobium sp., assembly GCA_046590275.1. Taxonomy (GTDB): domain Bacteria; phylum Pseudomonadota; class Alphaproteobacteria; order Sphingomonadales; family Sphingomonadaceae; genus Novosphingobium. The sequence goes on along the minus strand of JBKJTN010000044.1, from coordinate 5,409 downwards.
TCGTGGTGCCCAGCGAATTGAACGCCTGGGCAAAGGTCAACCGGCTATGCGCGGTTTTGGCTGGCCCAAGCAGCGAGATCAGCGGATTGGATACCACCTGGACGATCACGACACCGCTAGCGAGCACGAACAGCGCGAACAGGAACAGGCCATAGGCCGCGCTTTGCGAGGCGGGGATAAACAGCAGGCAGCCGACCATCATGGTCAGCAAGCCTGCAACTGCGCCGCGCATATATCCGATCCGCTTGACCAGTCGCGCGCCTGGTATGCCGATCAGCAGGTAGGCAGTGAAAAAGCAGAACTGGACCAGCATCGCTTGCGTGTAGTTGAGCGTGAACAGCTCTTTCAGCTTGGGGATGATCACATCGTTGAGGCTGGTGATCCCGCCGAAGATAAAGAACAGCGCCATAACAAACAGCCGCAGCTCGGGCGCGTCAATATGGCTGCCGTCAGCTTCAACGGTAAGCGGGTCGGTGCTGCTCGAAACAGCCGGGGCCAGTGCCATGTAATTAATCTCCCGAAATCATTTTCTTATGGTTCAGCGCGGACAAGACAGCGGCTCGGCGATCGGCTCAAGCCGAGCACCCTTGAGGACAATAGCGAACTTCCCTTTGCTGGCAATCCGCAGCGGTGTGCGCACTCGCTCGAAGCTGGCACCCAGTTCGGCAAAGCAGCGCAGCGGCACCTTGATCGCGGCGGCGCCGGCCTTGCGCACCAGAGCGGTGAGCGGAACAGTAGCCCCGTCGGTTGTCAGCATCACTTCGGATGCCGCCGGCTGAATGACATCCAGCTCGAGCAAAAGCATGAAGCTGCCGGTCACTAGCTGGCGCAAATCGCTTTCAGGGCCGGCAATCTCGAAAAATCCTTCGCCGCTCCATTCGATCAGCCGGGCGTCTTCCTGCGCCGTGGCGTCAACTGGGCGGGTAGTAACCAATCCCAGCGGACTGCGACCTACGCGCGTTCCCATCTCGAAGGCGCCCGAATTGTCTCCCACCGACATTGCCCACGGCGCCTGAACAGCCCCTTTTGCGAAATAGCGCGTAACATTGCGCTGCGCGGTGGCTTCGACCTGCGGGTCCTCGTTGAGCAGTCCGACATACGCCGGGCGCATATAGCTCAGGCCATAGCCCGCCGGAAAAGCCGGGCTGACGACCGGCGATCTGGCGTTGAGAGGCCAGGCAAACGGCAGCTGGCCAACAAAATCGCGCCCCTTGGGACCAGCCACTAGCACATCGGCAACACCATTGCCTTCACTGCCCGGCAGCCATGCTGCTACGAAAGCATCGGACGCATTTATTTCCGGCCCGGCGAACATCGGACGTCCCGAAAGAAATACCGTGACGACCGGAATGCCTTGCGCTTTGAGCCTCTGAATCAAAGCCAGATCCGTTGCCCCAAGCGGTTGATAATCGAGCGTTTCGATATCGCCCTGGAACTCTGCATAGGGGTTCTCGCCGATCACAACTATCGCGACATCGGGACGCTGGGTAAAGCTGCCGTCGGCGCTGAGCACAGCGCGGCCACCGGATTCACCTACCGCCCCGGCAATCCCCTGCCAGATCGTCTGGCTGTTGGGGAAATCGCGCTTGCTGGTATCGGTACCTTGCCAGGTAACTGTCCATCCGCCCGTCTGCTTGGCCATATTGTCAGCACCGTCGCCGGCTACCAGCACCTTGGCACCCGGACGGATCGGCAGGACACTGCCTTGGTTCTTGAGCAGGACGAGCGACTTGGCGACCGCCTCGCGAGCGATGGCGCGATGCGCCACGCTGCCAATCTCGCCCGGTGCATCGCGCACCGCGCGCGCATTCCCGAGCAAGCCAAGCTTGGCTTTGACCCTGAGTATCCGCCGGACCGCATCATCAAGCCGCGACATGGGGATACGGCCAGCACCTACATCTTCCAGCGTGCTGGTGTATAATTCCTTCCAGCTATCTGGTGCCATGAACAGATCGAGCCCTGCGTTGATCGCTTGCGGGCAATGGGTGTTGGTGCAGCCTTCCACCTGCCCGTGGCCATTCCAGTCACCCACCAGCAGCCCGGCAAAGCCCATCCGCTGTTTGGCAATATCGGTCATCAATGAACGGTTGCCGTGGTTCTTTGCGCCATTCCAGCTGGAAAACGAAACCATCATCGTCAGCGCACCCGCTTCAATCGCGGCGGGATATCCCTGTGCGTGGGTCGCAACCAGCGTGCGCTCATCAATCTGTGCATCGCCCTGATCCTTGCCACCGGCGGTCCCGCCATCGGCGAGGAAATGCTTGGCAGTCGCGGCGACGCGGTTGGCGGGAACGGGCTTCCCTTTGACCAGCGGGCCTTGCAGCCCCAGCACCATCTGGCGGCCATATTCGGCGACCAGCGCGGGATCGGCCGAATAGCCTTCATAGCTGCGGCCCCAGCGAAGATCCTGCGGCACAGCCAGTGTCGGCGCAAAAGTCCACTCGATTCCGCTGGCGGCGATCTCGGCGGCGGTAACTTCACCAATCCGGTGGATCAGCGCAGGGTCATTCGCTGCGCCCAGACCGATGTTGTGCGGAAATACCGTCGCGCCGGGCAGGTTGTTGTGACCGTGCACTGCATCGACGCCGAACAATGTCGGGATCGCCACGCCATCCACGATCACAGCCTTGGCAGATGCCGCGCGAAATTCGCCGACAAGCTGTGCCCACTTGGACGATGAGCCGCGCTCGTCACCATACGGACCGCTGTTACCGCCCGCGAGGATCGAGCCGAGCGGATAGCGCGCCATATCCGCCGGAGTGACCGAGGAAATATCCCCCTGGATGATCTGGCCGACTTTCTGTTCGACAGTCATGCGGGCCAGCAGCTGATTGATCAGCTTTTCGCTAGCCGGGTCGCTTAATGCAGCGGGACTCCGCGCGGCCGGCCAATACTCCGCATGAGCAGTGGATGCGGGTGATTGGGGGGCCAGGACCGCAGGCAGCGGTGCAATGGCAAGGCCGGCTGGGTCCGCGGCACAACCGCTCGTCAGGGACAGCGCGGCGGCGGCAAGCAAGAGGCCGGAAACTCGCAAATCCATCTCCTGTGAACGTTCACTATCTTCTGCCAACTCTAGGCCCCCGATGCAAGCCCCTAACGACGCTCAATCGATCGAAAGCCGGGCGATAAGGGCTACCGGAATAGCCATCGAAACAGCCAGCAGCAGCAGCAGGCCCGAATAGCCCCAAGCTGGTACCACAAGCAGTGCCAGCGGCGCCCCAAAAATGCTTGGCAACGTATTGGTAAGGTTGACAACACCCAGGTCGCGGCCGAGCCGATCGCGGCGCGGCAAATACTGCATCACGAATGCCGAGTGAAGCGATAGGAACACCGTGGAGCCGATCACGCACAGCACATAGGCGCCAATCACCAGACGCGGATCTGCGCTGGCTCCCATAACTCCAAATGCGGTCGTCAATATGCCGATCATTGCCAGTAGCGGCCCCTTGCGTCTGCCGCGGCGATCAGAAGCAAGCCCGATCCCCAGCGCCACCGGAATTGCCGCCAGATAGACCCCCGCGTTGATCAAGGCATATTCCTTCACCCCAAGGCGTCCGCCCAGCAAATCACGCAGGAAATAGAACACAAATGCGAACAGCAATGCCTCGCTGATTTGCACGAAAAACCGGGCCAACCAGAACAGGACAAGCGTTTCACGCTGTGCCGATCGGGGCGCTGGTTCGGCTGCGGCATCGGGACTGGCCCGCCTACCGAGTCCCGCCACAAAAATCAGCGGTAGAAACATCGCCAGAGCGATTGCCGGAATGACGACAACCTGGACCGTGAAGCCTCCCGGTAACTGGGCAATTCCTAGCAGGCTCAGCGCCGATATGCCCGGTGCCCATGACAGCATGCCACCCAGTTTGCCGCGATGACGGTCCGCCACATGTTCTGCCGCGAATGCGCCGAGCGGCGCCAAATAGAGATTGACCGAAAATTGCCAGATCACAACGCAAACAACCAGCATTGCCGGGGTGCTCGCCTGAGCGATCGCAAGATAGCTGAGCGCAAGACCCGCGATCCCTGCACTGCTCCAGCGCAGCCGCCCCGGGAACAGATCGCTCAGCCAGCCAAAAGCTATGTTGGAAAGGCTGGCCGCAATCGCTCCCAGAATTGCGGTAAGCCCCAGCCAGTTCAGATCCTGCGCCCCCGCCAACTCGCTGAAGCGAAGCGGCAGCAGCAAGTTCAGAAACGGCATATAGGCGATTGTTCCGCCGGCCCAGGCCAGCGCGTAAGCAATCAGGGCCAAATTTTCGCGCGATTTGCGGTCGGCCGGATCGGTGACATCGCTCATCGCCGCGGTGAGGCTGTCGATCCGCGAACTTCCAGCGTGTGAGGCACCACGATCGGCCCGCGCCGTGCCGCTTGCGCCAGCTCACCATTGGGATCAACCAGCACTTTGGCTGCCCGCGCCGTGAGTTCGGCAACCGGCTGGTTGATTGAAGTCAGCGGCGGGGTACTCATTCGCACGATCGGCGTTCCATCAAAACTGACCAGCGAAAGATCATCGGGAACGACAAGGCCCTGGTCCTGAGCAACAGACAGGGCGGCGAGCGCCATCTGATCACCGCTGGCGATGATCGCGGTGGGCGGGTGTGGCAGGGCCAGCAATCGCTTGGCAGCGGCCTTGCCCGATTCCGGACTGAAGTCGCCAGTTTGAACCAGGTCCGGATCGCCATCGAGGCCAAGCCGGGCAACCGCATCCCGGTACCCGCCAAGACGCTGTTCGCTCAACGCATATTCGGGCGAGCCGGCAATGAAGGCAATCCGGCGATGTCCCAGGCCGGCAAGATATTCGACCGTCTCGATCGCTGCGGCATGATCGTCCATTCGGATCACAATCCCGCCAGCTTCAGCAAAGCCGCCGATCCGGGCAGCCGGGATCTGATCACGCTCAAGAACCCGAAGTATTTGCGGATTATCCGAATGCGGCGGGGTCAGGATTACGCCATCGGGACGCAGCGCATCGAGCGCGCTGGTCAGCTCGCGTTCGATCTGGTCGCTATGAGTATCGACCAGCTCGAAGATCAGCCGATAGCCATGCTCGGCACAAGTCAGCATGCCCCCGAACAGCATCTGGTCAATCCAGTCTATGCCTTCGCGCAGCCGCCAGCCTTCGATGGTGCGATCTCGATCATTGAGCGCAAGCAGCAGGAAAGACTTGGATCCGCCCATGCGCCGCGCGGCTAGACTGGGCGAATAGCCGAGTTTGGCCACCGCCACCTCGACCTTTTCCCGGGCCTTGACGCTCACGTTTGGTCCATTGTTGATGACACGGCTGACCGTCTGGTGGGAAACCCCCGCCGCAGCCGCCACATCCATGATGGTAACTTTGCCCCGCATCCGCATCGCCTTGCTCAAGCTGCCCTGATTGCGTCAGGAACTGGCGCCATGCAATGCTGCGCGATG
>JBKJTN010000190.1:0-3998 GCA_046590275.1 Novosphingobium sp. | reverse complement strand
ATTTTGCCCGGACCAAAGAAGCTAACGTCAAATTACTGACCGAGGCGGCATCTGCGGGCCGGGTCACAATCCGTAACGAGACATCCGTGGCCGAAGTGCGTTCCGGGGAACTGGTGCTCGATACGCGCGATGGACAGGAAACCATTCGCTGCGACCGGGTTATCGCGCGGATGGGCTCGGCCGCACCGCGCGGCTTTGTCGAGGCCTGCGGGATCGAGTTCACCGGCCCGGACCGCGAGGCGTTTCCGGTCCTTTCGCCCATATTCGAATCAACTAAGCCCGGGATCCACGTGATCGGAGCGCTCGCCGGATATCCGCTGATCAAGCATTGCCTGAACCAGGGCTATGATGTGATCGAGTTTATCAATGGCAACAAAGCGTTGAAGCCTGCCGATGAGCCGATCCTGGCGGCCAAATTTGCATCGCTCGGCGCCAAGCGCATGGTCGATGAATGGCTGGCGCTGCTCGGCAAGAACGTCAGCATCTTCAACGAGCTCTCGCCGCTGCAATTGCGCGAATTGATGCTCGACAGCGAGGTGCGGAGCTTTGGTCCTGGAGAAGTGATCTTTGAACGCAATGCGCCGGGATCTTCGTTGTTCGCGATCGCGGAAGGTTCGGTCGCGGTCGAGGTCAACAAGGATGATCCCAGCCAGACGGTGCCGATCGAGCAGGGTTCGATCTTCGGCGAGGTCGGCCTCATTTCGGGTCGTCGCCGCGGGGCTACGATCCGCGCCGCGGAATCGACTATGGTGATCGAACTCTCGCGCAACGCCGCGCTCAAGCTGATGGCAACCGCGCCGGGCGCAGCGCGGGCGGTGGCGCGGATCTCAATTGAGCGGCAGGTATTGCAGATGTTCGGTTCGGGCCTCTCTAAGGCCGATGTCAGCGAGCTCGTCGCCGGGGCCGAAGTGCTGACCGCACGCGCCGGCGAAACCGTGCTGGCCGAAGGGGACGAGGGCAACGATATCTACATCATCCGCCGCGGCTCGATGATCGTCGAGAAGCTGGTCGGCGGAAAGCCGGTGTTCCTCTCCTATTTGCCCGCCGGGTCATACGTCGGGGAAATGGCGCTGATTGACGGCGGGCGGCGCACCGCGACGGTCAAAGCGGCGATCCGTTCCGAATTGATCCGGCTGCCCGGCGATGCCTTTGCCCAGCTGCTTGCCCGCAAGCCCGAATTGCTCCGAAAGGCGCAAACCGACATGGCGGCGCGGCGCGACATCAATGCCTTTATCGAAGGCCGGAAGGACAATTTCTCCGGCGTGGTCGATATGTATTCGCAAACCGCGCAGTTCCTGATCGACAACGGTATCGGCGAAGCAACCGATGTGCTGCTGATCGACGAGACGCTATGCGTTGGCTGTGACAATTGCGAAAAGGCCTGCGCCGACAGCCATGACGGCCTCTCGCGCCTCAATCGGGAGGCGGGGCGGACCTATGCTCACCTTCATGTGCCCACCAGTTGCCGTCACTGTGAGCATCCGCATTGCATGGCCGATTGCCCGCCCAATGCGATCAAGCGCGGCCCGGATGGCGAGGTGGTGATCGACGATACCTGTATCGGCTGCGGAAATTGTGAGCGCAATTGTCCCTACGGCGTGATCCGGATGGACAGCGTGCCGCCGCCCAAGCCCTCGCTGCTCAACTGGCTGTTGTTTGGCAGCGGCCCCGGCCCTGGCGAGCCGAGCAAGAAGTGGCGCAAGAAGCACGTGGCGGGAGGAGTGGAGCAGCCCAAAAAGGCGATCAAATGCGATATGTGCTCCGGTATCGAGGGCGGACCTGCTTGCGTGCGCGCTTGCCCGACCGGTGCCGCGATCCGGGTTTCGCCCGAGGGCTTCCTTTCGGTTTCCCGGCTGGAGGCGGAGGGCTAATGGCAGGCACTTCGCGAAAAGCTGCGCAAGTCGGACGCCGGGTGAGTATCGATCACGAGGGTTTTTTGCGGCTGGCCGGGTTCCGCTGGCTCAAGATCTCGGTGGTGATAAGCCTGGTAGCGATCATCGGCTATATTGCCGCCGACATCCGGCCGCGCCCCAATGGGGGCAGCTGGTATGGTTATGCGCTCGGCACGATTGGCGCCGGGCTGATCGTCTGGCTGGCGCTGCTGGGGGTCCGCAAACGAGCGATGACACCGGGCGCGTGGTCGCTCAAGGCATGGACTTCAGCGCATGTCTATCTCGGCCTCGCGCTGATCGTGATCGGGACGCTGCACACCGGCTTTCAGCTCGGCTGGAACGTCCACACGCTAGCCTATGTGCTGATGCTGCTGGTGATCGCTTCGGGCGTTTTTGGCATTGTGGCTTATTCAACCTTGCCCACCGCACTCAGCGCCAACCGTGAAGAGATGACCCAGGCGCAGATGACTGACGGGATCGCGGCGGTTGATCGCCAGCTCCACGACGCGGCGCAACCCTTGGCGCAGGCATGGTCCGATCTGGTCCTGGCGGCACTGACCGAAGACCCGTTCCGCCAAGGGCTTTGGCGCCGACTGTCGGGCAAGTATCATGGCGCTACCGAGGTGGCGATTGCTGCGTTTGACAGCGCTGGTCCGGCCCCCACCGATCCCGCCATCGCCCGGGTCGAGGCTTTGCTGCGGCGGCGCAAGGCGCAGCTTGACCGGATGCGGCGGCATCTGCGGCTCAAAGCGCTGCTGGAGGTGTGGCTGTTTGTCCATGTACCCGCCACCCTCGCGCTGCTCGCTGCGCTGACCGCGCATATCATCAGCGTCTTCTACTACTGGTAGCGCGGCAAGCATGGCATTCCGGATCAGACAGATCGAATTTACCGCTGACGGGCGCAAGATCACTCGTGACCGGGACGTTGCGACTGCTGAACTGACACTCGGGCGCGCGGCTGAAAACGACATTCATATTGCCGATCTGGCGCTGGATGCGCGCCATGCCCGGCTAACGCTTGAGCCGGGCGGGCGCCTTGCAGTGCAAGCAGTCGGCACGTTGGGGTTCACGCTGGATGGTTCGAGTACGAGCGCCGCCTCGATCGACCCTGCCGCCGGGGCCGAACTCGGATTTGGCAGCTACCGGCTGAGCGTGTCGCGCGAAGCGGACGGGGCAGTGCTGCTGACCCAGCAGCGGATCGAGGCGGCAACGGGCGAGGGCGCGGGGTTTGATCCCAAGCGCAGTTTCACCCTTGCTGGAGTCATGCCCTCTAAGCGGACTCTGTCGTGGTTGCTTGCGGCCTTGATCGTCGGGCTGTTTCTGGCAATTCCGATCGCCGGCAACCTCAATCGCGGTTCCGATCCCCGGATCCGGACCATCAGCGACAGTAGCTGGAGCCCCGGTCCGCTCAGCGCCAGCCATCATGGTCTCGAGAATTCGTGCCGCTCATGCCATGTCAAACCGTTTGAATCGGTGCGCGACAGCAGTTGCCTGACATGCCACAAAACCACGCATGATCACGCGGTGCCCAGTCGACTGGCAGGCGCACGGGCTAACCCGCCGCTGGGCGAACGGTTGCTGCAAACCGTCGCGCATGGCTTTGGCAAGCCGGGGCCGGGGGCCTGCGTTGACTGCCATACCGAGCATGAGGGGCCTGCACGGATGGAGCCAACGCGGCAGAAGTTCTGCGCCGATTGTCACGGTACTTTGAACGAGCGGCTGGCCGATACCAAGCTTGGCAACGCGGGCGATTTTGGCACTCTGCATCCTCAGTTCACCCCGCGGATCGTGACCAATGCCCAAACGCGCAAGCTAACTGCCGTCTCGCTTGACGGCCACCCGCGCGAAGACAATGGGCTGATATTCCCGCATAAGCTGCACCTTGATCCGCGCGGCGGGGCGGCGAAGATGGCGATGAATCTGGGCAAGCAGGCCGGCTATGGAAAAAGCCTGAGCTGCGGCAATTGCCACCGGCCAACCGAAGACGGGGTGCGCTTCCAGCCGGTCAATATGGAGCGTGATTGCGAGAGTTGTCATAGTCTGGCCTTTGACAAGGTTGGCACCACATTCCGCAAGTTGCGGCACGGCGATATTGACCAGATGGTG
>JBKJTN010000173.1:0-4498 GCA_046590275.1 Novosphingobium sp. | reverse complement strand
GCAGCTGGAACAGCGCATTGGCACCTCGCACATCGAACAGCGGCAGCTTTGAGCCACCGCCATCGATCGATTCGCGGACACGTTTGGCCAGTGGTTCGACTTCTACCATCGGCAGTTGGACACGATAAATCTGGGCACCCTGGCCGTCGATCACCATACCGAAGGCGTAATTTCGGACCTTGGTCAGTTTGAAAAATACCTCGCCGGGCTGAAGATGCCGCCGCAGTTCGTCGATCGTAACGGGCGAATCATTCACCGCGCCGTAGGCCTTGCTGCCCTGTAGCTCGTTCTCAAGTGCAAGAAGCTGGGATTCGAGTTGCGCCCGCCGGGTGTTGAGTACCTCGAGCATCTTGCTGTCGCTTTCGGGCGCAGAGGCGATTTCAAAGCGGATGCGTGTAATCTCACGCTCCAGATCCTGCTGATCCTGAACTTTGGCTGCTAGGCTGGGGTCAGCTGTGACAACCGACTGCAACTGGATGAATTGCCGCGCGATCGCAGGATCGCCGACGGCCTGCAGCGCGCGGAAAAAGCGCTCTGGCGATTTTCCCGCTGGGTTGACCTTGGAATCAGCTACCAGAAGGTCGAGATATTGCTCGATCGACGGCGGCAGAACCGTACCTTGGGCATCAGCTGCGATCAGGCTATCGACTGCCGTTTCGAAATTGACGAGCAAGGCGTCCGCGCTTCCACCACCCCGGGCCAGCAAGCCTGCACGCTCAAGCTGAGCCTCGGCCAGCGTCGGGCCAACGGCTCCAGCAGCCTCTGCCCGGCGCAGACTGGCTATAGCTTTGTCGAGCGCCGCCAAAGCGCCGGCGCGGTCACCCATGCGCAGAAGCAGCCGGGCGCGCTGCCGCTCAATCCGGGAGTCAAGCCAACGGACTTGTTGCTGATCGACCTTTTCTTCTCTGAGCACCGAGAAGCTGCGATCGGCAAGCGCGAGCGCCGCTGCAGACTCGCTCGGCCGGTTCTGCGCCAGCAGCGCGATGCTGCGGGCCCATTGAGCCTGGGCATCAATCACAAGCTGCGACAGTGATTTGGTGTCGCGCGCCGCCACAACTTCTGCGTGATTGGAGCTGCTCACCTTCGGTTGGTTAAGCGTCATGATCAATGCAGAATCGAGCAGCGGCTGGCCCTCTTCAGTTTGACGCAAGGTCAATTGATCGAGCGTTTCCAATGCCTGATTGAAGGCGCGCCGGTTGAGCAGGTCGAGCGCAGCGTAACTGCGTCGTTTGCGCAGCAACGTTTCAGCATCGGGAGTGCCAGGGTTCGCGGCAAGTAATTGGTCGGCACGATTGAAATAGCTCTCGGCCGAATCAAAAAATTTCAGATTGGAGTCTGAGAGCCCGGCGACGAGCAGAAGCTCTATTCGCGTAGCGACCTGCGCGTCGGCTGGAAGCCGGCTAAGTCCATCGTTGAGTACCCTCGACGCTTCCATATAGAGACCTTGCCGCACAAGGCGGTGGCCTTGCTGAAGCGTAACGTCGACGTCACTTGATGTCGCTGATCCGGTCACACCCTGCGGTGAAGGTGCCAGCGTGGCAACCGCTACTGCCGGGGCCACGGTGCGTCCGCGTTCAGAGAAGTTTATTCGGGCACCCGCGAGCATGCGCAGCGCCTCTTCCGCCGGCCCTTGTGCGGTCGCTACTGCGCTTACCGTGATGAGGCGACCATTGCGTGAGACCGAAGTTTCGATCGTTTCAAGGTTTAGCAGCTTGTCAAAACAGCGTCGGGCACGAACCTCTCCGATCTGGGGAACCGTGAAAGTTGAGGCCGTTCCGCACAACAGGAAGGACTGGACTGACTGCGCATCGCTGTTGCCGAGACGCCTCACGACACCAAGGTGGCGGCTTGCAGTAGCGCCTCGGCAAGTCACCGAGAAACTGTCGGAAAACGGATCCTTGGCGACCGGATCGTCCCAGTAACGCAATGCAGTGCAGGGATCGCCTTTGCTGTCGCGGCCAAGTTCGGCCTGATCCGGCAGGTTCGCCCGCTTTGCGAGGGCTGGCATCGGGACACTTGCCAATGCGATGAGCGAGAGCGTCGAAATCAGCCGGTACGTCATCACTTGGCATCCTTGTTTGGCGAGACGCAGGTGGCATCGGTTGCCTTGTCACATTCGATCGGCTCAAGCGCAATATCGCTCAGGCCAAAGGTGCCCACATCCCCAAACAACGTATCGTTGTTTGTCCCGACCAGCGGATCGAACGGCAGCTCGAAGTCGGCCTCGGCATAGAAGATATCGCCCCTGACCGGATCGAACGTGCCTAGCGTCGGAGTGAGCAAAAGCGAGCTCAAGCAGCCCGCGCTCGATCCGATCAGGCACCCGTTGATTCGCGCCCCGTTCCGATCGACGTTGTTCACGGTGTTTATGGAGTTGCCGAGCAGCGCCGCCGCGATACCGCCGCGTCCGTTGATTTCACCGAAAATCGCGAAAGGACCCGCCTGCTGGGAGCCGGACCCTATCAGATGAAGCGCTGGGGCCGAAGGTACCGCCAGGGTGCCGAGCACAGCACCGCTGTTTTCGCCCAGCGGCGCGGTGTTCTGGAACAGCGCGAAGTTCGAATAGGTGACGGTCATCGACGATGCGCGGATCAGTTGTTGCCCGGCGGGTAAGTAAGGCACGCCACCCGCCTGCATTGAATTGTAGAGGCCGGGCTGGACATTGTTGACCATCAGGCGCGGATCCACCCTAAGAGTCGTTCCAGGTGTAACACCAAGCTGGTCGAGGAATCCGGTATCCTGGCCGACGCCGATAATCGCCGCGCGCAAATCCAGCGCGCCTGTGCCGATGTCGATCCTGCCGCCGGTTCCGTCCGCATTGGCTGCGATGCGCAATATGCTGGCAATGTTGGTTGCGGCGGACGTCCCGCCTAGCCGCAGCCCTGTAAGGTTAGTGGATGTCAGATTGCCGGTCAGATCGATGCGCTGCAGCCCATAGAAATCGACGGTTCTTACCGTCGGGTTGCTGAGCAGAAATCCGCCGATCGCGATATCCTGACCAGTCAGCCCAGCCCCGGTTCCACTATCGAAAACCAGCGCTGCTGCGTTAAGCAGGTTGAATTCGGCCTGGCTGATCTCAAAGCCGCCGGTCCCGCCGGGAGAGACACCGAACCGCATGACGTTGCCAGTGCCAGCACGATTGATGAGGGTGATCCTGGCTGCGGTTACCGTGTCCGCAATGTCAACGCCCGAGGCTGTGACCGAGACATTGCGGCCAACCGCATTTATCATCCCGCTCAGGGTCGCCGTGCCTGTGGCTGCTAGCGAGACATCGCCGCCTGACGCAGTGATCGTGCCGATTTGCAAGGTACCATTAGTTGCGTCTAGATTGATCGTCGTCCCTGCCGTCTGCGCCCCTGTAACCGCGATCGTTCCTGCCCGCACGTTGATCGTGGTCGCCGCGCTGATCGCGCTGGATGTGGCGATGGTTCCTGCGGTAATGTCGATCAAGCCCGAGGTCGAGGTTACCGAACCAAGCGTTGCCGCGCCGGTTGCAGTGAGTGTGACATTACCCCCGGCAGTTACATTCCCGACACCAAGCGCCCCATTGGTCGCGTCGAGGTTGATCGTCGTCCCTGCCGTCTGCGCCCCTGTAACCGCGATCGTTCCTGCCCGCACGTTGATCGCACCGCTGGTTGCGGTGATTGATGGTGCGTTGAACGATATTGCCGAGCTGCCCGCAGCAGCGCCGCTAGCTGTTACAGACCTTGCCGCGTTCAGAGCGCCAGTGGCGATCGCGCCCGATGCGGCCAGCCGGATATCGTGGCCAATTCCGGTAACAGTTATCGCATCGGTGGTGATACCACCCGCCGCAACTGCTATATCGACCGTCGCCGGTCCGCCCGCAGGATCAGCAAGCAGCGTGCCATTTCCGGCGGTGATCGGACCATTGGCGGTGAAGCCGGTCTGGGCCGTGGCTCCTAGCCGCGCGCCGCTAGCCGCACCAATGGTGATCTGTCCGCCACTCGCTGCAAGGGTGATCGCCGACTGGCGCCCGCCATCGCCGCCGATAAGCAACGAAGTGCCCAGCGTTATCCCGCCCGGCGCAGTAACGGCGAGAGCCTCGGTGCCGACGGCGTCGGAATTGGCCGTCAGAGTCAGTGGCCCGCCGCCCTGCGTCACCTGGCCGGTCGTGCTGGTGATCGTCACCGCGCCCCTGGCCAGGTGACGCAGGGCGGCGGCTTGCTGACCCTGACGGCCAATTCCGACAATGTTGGCACCGAGGCTCTTTCCATCACAGCGCCGAGCGGGATCGTGCTCGGCAATGCAGCCCTTTCCGGCGCGAGCATCGGATTGATTTCAAGCGGCGGATCGGTGACGTCGGACGGCACGTTGACTTCCGTCGGCGACATCACGGTCAATGCGGGCAATCAGGCGAATGTGACCGGCGCGGTCACAGCCGGCGGCAACTATGCGGTGACGGCGGCCAACGCCGTCCTGCTTGGCGGCGCGGGTGCGACTACGCAGTCGGCCAGGGGCGCGGTGACGATCACCAGCA
>JBKJTN010000128.1:0-7545 GCA_046590275.1 Novosphingobium sp. | reverse complement strand
CATTCATCATCACGGTGATCCGGGTGCCGTCGCGAGTGAAGGGCTCCACCTCGCGCAGCGAGGCATAGGTCGCCTGCCGCTCGCGGCTTTTGGCAAAACGGGTTTCAAACGCCTCGACCAAGGCGGGCAACGGCCGCACGGTGGCATTGCCCTGATCGCCGTCGAGCAGCAGCAGATCGCCATCGCGCACCAGCCCGCGCAAGCCCCGCACCCGGCCCAGTACCGGAATGCCCATCGCCCGGGCGACGATCACCACATGTGCGGTGAGCGAGCCTTCTTCAAGGATCACTCCCTTAAGGCGGCGCTTGTCATATTCCAGCAGTTCCGCTGGACCCAGGTTGCGGGCGATCAGGATCGCATCGCTGCGCAGACCTTGCGACGCTGCGGTGCCAAGCTGCCCCGAAACGATCCGCAGCAGCCGGTTGGCCAGATCCTCCAGATCATGCATCCGGTCGGCCAGCAGCGGATCGTCGATCTGGCGCATCCGCATCCGGGTGCGCTGCTGGACCCGCTCGATCGCAGCCTCGGCAGTCAGTCCACTGTCGATCGCTTCGTTGATCCGGCGGCTCCAGCCTTCATCGTAAGCGAACATCTTGTAGGTCGCGAGCACCTCTTCGGTCTCGCTGCCGACGCCGAATTCGGCCTGGCTGGCCATCCGGTCGATGCCTTCGCGCATCTTGTCGAAGGCCAGATAAACACGCTGGCGCTCGGCCTCGATGTCTTCGGCGACGACATGTTCAATCGTCACGCGCGGTTGGTGGAATACTGCCACACCGGAGGCCAGCCCTTTGACCAGCGTCAGCCCGGTCAGCCGCTGCGGTCCGGTTTGCGCCGTGCTGAGACTGAACGCCTCGACCTCGTCGACCAGTTCGGCGTTGGCAATCAGTTCGGACAGGACCATCGCCACAGTCTGCAGCGCCTCGATCTCGACCTCTTCATAGCGGCGCGGATCGACATGCTGGACGCACAGCACACCGACACAGCGTTCGCGCCGGACGATCGGCACTCCGGCAAACGAGTGGAACTTGTCCTCGCCGGTTTCCGGGCGATACGAAAAGTCCGGATGCGCAGTTGCCTCGGCCAGGTTTAGCGTTTCGATATTGCCGGCGATCGTGCCGACCAGTCCTTCGCTGATTGCCATGCGGGTAATATGCACCGCGCTTTGCTCCAGCCCCCGGGTTGCGAAGAGTTCCAGCATCCCCTCTCGCAGCAGGTAGATCGAGCAAACTTCGCTGTTCAGGCTCTCGCCGATAACCTCAACCACCGTGTTGAGCTTGGCCTGGGCGTGGTTGCGCGAAGCCATCACCTCATGCAGGCGGGTCAGGATCGTACGGGCGGCAGAAGCGGCAACGCTGGTCATAAGGGTGGACGTAACCCAAAGCACCCGGCTTGGGAACGGATCAGGCAACCCCGGCGCGAGATTTTCGCGGTGGGGGGCGTATTTAGCTGTCGCTAAAGCGGACTGGAGCTTTGCGGACCTGCTCCGACCATCAGGGCCGCGCAGGTCCTCAAGCAGAGCGGCTGGCTAGTAGTGCGCCAGCTCCTCCTTGATTCTAAGTTTCTTCTTTTTGAGCAGCTGAATTGTCGCCAGGTCGGGCATGGGTCGGGTCATTTCCTGCTGAAGCTTCTGATCAAGACCAGCGTGCTTCAGCTGGAGGGCACTTGCATGCGTCGTTTCCATTGGCGATACTCCTTTGCATTCGTCCAATCTGCACGCCGATCCGGCTGTTGCATGCCGCAACCGGCGCTAACCCGAACACCGACTCGGTTCACTTCGCCGGGGTCAGTGCAATTGTCATGAAAGCATATTAAGTTTATCTTGCGAAGCTTATACGAGCAGCTTGCGACCAACCGTGCAGTGGTCCGCCCAAGGGGCGCAGTCAGGCAACAGATTTTGAGGATGCCCGAGTGAGCGAAGAGGAAATGCGCAAGCGACTCGATATGCTGCGGGTGGAACATCGTGATCTGGATGCAGCGATCGACGCATTGACCGGCGCAGGCAGCACTGACCAGCTCCAGATCGCCCGCCTCAAAAAACGCAAATTGCGACTCAAGGATCAGATCGCACTGCTCGAAGATTACCTAATTCCCGATATTATCGCCTGAAACCCAGCAGCTTGCAGGGCCGCTCGTGCTGCGGCCTTGGCCGCGCAATACGTCCCTTGGCGGGACGGTCTCAAATTGGTCGGGGAATCCTGCACTCGTCCGCTTGGCAGCGCAGATTCCGGGAGCCTAATGTGGCGGCAATGAACAATCCGGTCGCCATCAGTCCTCGCATTATCGAAGGACTCTATTGCGAGGCTCTGGTCTTGTCGGACGAGGTGCGCGCAGCGTTTGATCTCTCCGGGCGAATGAACGCCGTCAGCCTGCCCGAGGATGAAGCGCGGGTCGCCATGTCATGCGAAGCGCTGCGAACCACCACCCGGATGATGCATGCCCTGGCCTGGCTGCTCAATCACCGGGCCTTTTTTGCAGGCGAACTTTCAGAGTTTCAGCTGCGCCGCCATGGCAAGCTGGCCGATTTTCCGCTGGCTGAACCCCAGCGCATGATCCTGCTCAAGGCCGAAACCCGCGAACTGGTCGCTGCGACCGAGCGGTTTCATGCCCGTCTTCACCGGCTCGACAGAAGCTGGCGCGAACGGACAGACTCGGCCCCCAGCGCGATTTCCGCCCTGCGTGAGCGGCTCGGGCGGGTCGCTGCTGCGGGCTAGACCGCTGCCAGCGCCCTGTGCCACGCCTCCAACCGGGCAGCACGGGCCGCTTCATCAAGATTGGGAACAAAACGCCGGACCGCGCCGCGCATCTCCTGCGCTGCAGCTTCGAGCGAGGCATAATGCCCCACCCCGACGCCGGCGAGCATGGCAGCACCCAGCGCCGTAGTCTCTACAAAATCGGGCCGTTCAACCGGGATCTCCAGCATGTCGGCCAGATCCTGCGCCATCCAGTCATTGGCGCTCATCCCGCCGTCGATCTTGAGCATTTTCCAGCCCGCCCCATCGGCCGCAAAGGCTGTGGCCAGATCATGCGTCTGCTGGGCCATCGCCTCGAGCGCGGCCCGCGCAACATGCGCGCGGGTGGTGGCAAAGCTCATGCCCGTAATCGAAGCCCGCGCCTCTGGCCGCCAGTGCGGCGCACCAAGTCCGGATAGCGCCGGGACTACGACAACACCGCCGCTGTCCGGTACCGAGGCCGCCAGCGCAGCCGTCTCAGATGCATCCGCGATGATCCCCAGACTGTCCCGCAACCATTTTATCAGGCTCCCCGCGACGAACACCGAGCCTTCCAGCGCATAGCTGCGCGTTCCTCCCAGCTGGTACAGCACCGTGCCGAGCAGCCGGTGGCCCGAACGCGGGACTTCGCCGCCCATATTGGCCAACACGAACGCCCCGGTACCATAGGTCGCCTTGGTCTCCCCCGGAGTGAGGCAGCCCTGCCCAATCGTGGCAGACTGCTGATCGCCCGCCAGACCAGTGATCGGGATCGCTCCGCCCAGCAATTCAGGCAAGGTCGTGCCAAAGTCTCCGGCGTTGTCGACAACTTCGGGCAAGGTGCCGCGCGGCACGCCAAACAGATCGCACAGGCCTTCGTCCCAGCTTGATCCGGCCAGCGGCAACAGGCTGGTCCGGCTGGCATTGCTGGCATCGGTCAGCAGCGCGCCGCCGGTCAATTTGTAAACCAGCCAGCTTTCCACGGTGCCAAGCGCCAGTCGGCCGTCTTCGGCAGCGGCTTTCACGGTGGGCGAATGATCAATCAGCCAGCGCATTTTGGTGGCGGAGAAATAGGGATCCAGCAGCAAACCGGTCGCGGCCTGAACCACCGGCTCCTGACCGGCTGCGCGCAGGGCATCGCAAACCTCGGCAGTGCGGCGATCCTGCCACACCAGCGCGTGGTGCAATGGCTCGCCGGTGGACCTGTTCCAGGCAACCACGGTTTCACGCTGGTTGGTTATGCCGATCGCCGCGATCCGGTCTGCCCCGCCGGCCTGGGTCACGACCTGGCGCGCACAAGCCAACGTCTTGTCCCAGATCTCGCCGGCGTCGTGTTCAACCCAGCCGGCCTGCGGATAATATTGGGTCAGTTCCTGTTGCGCCATCCCGCGCAATTTTCCATCGGACCCGAACAGCATTGCCCGGGTCGAGGTGGTGCCGGCGTCAAGCACCATGATCTGGTCGCCAATCCTGGTCATTCAAGCCTACTCCATTTCGCCAGCGAACCTAACGAGCCTGCCGGGACTTGGCGAGGGGGCGGTGAAAGGCCATATACAGTTCCATGGATATTCCCGCCAAACCCTGGCCGACCGGGCTGACCGAACAATGCGAGCCATTGGTGCGCCGGGTGCTTGCCGCCAATGCCTCGCCCTATACCTACACCGGCACGCAGACTTACGTGATCGGCGCGGGCTCTGAGGTGGCGGTAATCGATCCGGGCCCGGCCGGAACCGGCGTAGCAGGGCATGCTGACACCAATGGCGCGGGCCATATCGAGGCAATTCTGGCGGCGATCGGCAGCGCAAGGCTGGTCGCGATCATGTGCACCCATACCCACCGCGATCATTCGCCGGCCGCCGCGCCGCTCAAGGCCGCGACCGGCGCGCTGATCATCGGCTGCGCGCCCTTGGTGCTGGAAGACGACGGCCCGCGCGCTGACGCTGCCTTCGATCCGACTTATACGCCCGACCGGATCCTGGTTGATGGCGAACAGCTGTCTGGAGATGGCTGGACCATCGAGGCTGTCGCCACCCCTGGCCACACCAGCAACCATCTATGCTACAGCCTGCTCGAAAGCGGCGCGCTGTTCACCGGCGATCATGTCATGGCCTGGTCGACCAGCGTCGTCTCGCCGCCCGATGGCGATATGGCCGCCTATATGCAGAGCCTGCAAAAGCTCCACGACCGCTCGGACCGGGTACTTTATCCCGCTCACGGCCCGGCGGTCGACAAGCCCCGCCAGCTGGTCCGCGGGATGCTGGGCCACCGCCGCCAACGTGAAGCGCAGATCCTGCGCCTGCTGGGCCAAGCGCCGCAAGCGATCCCGCAGATGGTCGCCGCGATGTATAAGGGACTTGATCCGCGGCTGACCGGTGCGGCCGGACGATCGGTGCTGGCGCATCTGCTCGATCTTGAGCGGCAAGGCCGCGTCCAACCCCGCGAGGATATATGGACGATAGCCGCGTGACCACAGCGCCCGCTTCGGCGCGCTTGCCGTGGGCCATCACCATTGCCGCCAGCGTGCTGGCGCTGTGGGCGCTGTGGCGTGCGTTTGGTCCGGCGGATTACGGTGATCCGCTTGCCACCAGCCTTGCCGCCTTTGAAAAGCAGAACAAGCTCACCGTGTTCAGCGCCCAGCTGGCCCCGGTTGTCGCCAGCGACGACGAGCGCCTGTTCGGGATGCTCAAGTCGCGGCAGATTGCAGTGATCCCGGCGCGGGTCGATTATACGCTCGATCTGGCGCAGATGAAGCGCGACCGGCTGAAATGGGACGCCGCGGCCGAGCAGCTCGATGTCATCCTCCCCCCGCTCAGCGTCAGCCGCCCCAATCTGGACGAAGGGCGCGCCCAATATCTACGCGAGGGCGTCTGGATCACCGCGCCGGCACAGGACAAGCTGACCCGCGACAACACCCTGCTGGCCGAGCGGCAAGCAATCGATCAGGCCGCCAATCCCGCGCTGATGGACCTTGCCCGCAGCGCCGCCAAGGACGCGATCCGCCAGAATCTGGCTATACCCTTGCAGGTGGCAGGCTATGGGGATGTCACAGTTACCGTCCGCTTCGATGGCGAAAAGGAAGTGCAATGACCGCCCAGCCGACTAATCTTGCCGGAATCGACGTTCGCGCCGAGATTGAGCGGCTACGCAAAGACCGCAACGCGGTGATCCTGGCGCATTATTACCAGAAGCCCGAAATTCAGGATCTGGCCGATTTCGTCGGCGATTCGCTCGAGCTGTCGAAAAAGGCCGCCGCCACCGATGCCGAGGTGATCGCCTTTTGCGGGGTGAAATTCATGGCCGACACCGCCAAGATCCTCAGCCCCCAGAAAATCGTGATCCTGCCCGATATGGACGCTGGTTGCAGCCTGGAGGACAGCTGCCCACCGCAGAAGTTCAAGGCCTTCCGCGAGGCGCACCCCGATCACATCGCGCTGACCTATATCAACTGCTCGACCGAGGTGAAGGCGCTGAGCGATGTGATCGTTACATCCTCCAGCGCCGAGACGATCCTGAACCAGATCCCCAAAAGCCAGAAGATCATCTTCGGGCCGGACCGGCACCTGGGCGGCTATCTCAACCGCAAGTTCGATCGCGACATGCTGCTGTGGCCGGGTGTGTGCATCGTCCATGAGGCTTTCAGCGAAACCGAGCTGCTCAAGCTGATGGCCCAGCACCCTGACGCGCCGGTCGCCGCGCACCCCGAATGTCCGCCGCAAATCGTCGATCACGCCGATTACGTCGGCTCGACCAGCGGCATCCTGCAGTTCGCCAAGACCTTCCCCGGCGATACACTGATCGTCGCCACCGAACCGCATATCATCCACCAGATGCAGCTCGCTATCCCGGAAAAGCAGTTCATCGGCGCTCCCGGCGCCGATGGCAACTGCAACTGCAACATCTGCCCCTATATGGCGCTGAATACGCTGGAGAAACTGTATGTGGCGCTAAGGGATTTGCAGCCGAGGATCGAGATTGAGGAGGGGCTGCGACTGGCGGCGAAGAAGAGCCTGGACCGGATGCTCGAGATGGCGGGCGGGACGGTCGGCAAGGGGGATCTGGGGGAGGTGTCGGTCAATGGCAAATGAATGGGTTTGTCCATTTTGTGATCGACCTCAGATTGCAACCAACCAAAATACGCATTTTGATACAAAAATGGTCCAAGTTGGCGCAAACGCCGAGGGTGACCTCGGAACCATTATCTCTGCTCGATCATGTCTCAATCCGATTTGTAAGAAAACGTCCTTCAACCTAGAAATTGGACCAGCGGTTGAATATGCCAATGGGGGGTTCCTTAGATTTAAGGGAGTTTCTCGTATCTTTGCGCAGAGACTTGTTCCCCAGGGGTCTGCAAAGCATCAACCAGTTTTTATTCCGCTACCGCTACGTGAAGATTATCTCGAAGCCTGCTTAATTCGCGATTTGAGTGCGAAGGCTTCCGCAACTCTCACAAGACGATGCCTGCAAGGCATGATCCGAGACTTTGCCGGTATTACTCGTGGGACTCTCGATCAGGAGATCAAGGCACTGCGGCGTGCGGTAGAGGATGGCACGGCTGATCGCTCGATATCGATTGAGACGGTCGAAGCGATCGATCATGTCAGGAGTGTAGGCAATATTGGCGCTCACATGGAAACGAATATTGACCTTATTATTCCCGTCGATCCCGGCGAAGCGCAGGCGCTGATCGACTTGGTCGAAATGTTGTTTGATGAGTGGTACGTCGCACGTGACAAGAGGAAGCAGCAACTCGCAAAAATTGCGGGCATAGCTGGCGAAAAGAAAGCCCTCAAGGCGGCACCGGCTGGCACCCCGTCGTCACCCTGAACTCGTTTCAGGG
>JBKJTN010000110.1:0-4979 GCA_046590275.1 Novosphingobium sp. | reverse complement strand
ATGGCATCGACCTTTCGATCGGCACACAGATCCTGATCCTGCTGACGCTGATGATCAGTTCCAAGGGTATTGCGGCAGTCCCGCGGGCCAGTCTGGTGGTCATCACCGCCACGCTGGCCATGTTCGACCTGCCGGTGGAGGGCGTGGCGCTGGTCTTTGCGATCGACCAGTTCCTCGACATGGGCCGGACCGCCACCAATGTGATCGGCAATGCGGTGGCGACCTCGGTCATCACCAAATGGGAAGGGATGCTCGAATTGCCCGAACCGATTGTGGTCGAACCGCCCCATGCCCCCAGCCACACGCCAGAACATGGCGCCAAGGGGCTGGACCTGGATCCCAACCAATAGCGTTAGACCCTGTTCAGTTTAATTTGATCAGGGTCTAAGCTGTTGTCTGGTCGTGATTTCCGAGTCGTGAAATGCTCCATTTCACTTGAAATAACTCTATTTCCTGTCCAGCTCGATCGGCACGAATTTGCCGAGCCCGCAGCCCGCGCCGCGTTGCAGCATCGATCCGGTGCGCTGGAGCACATAGATAATATCGACGTTGCACAACTGGCTGAGCGAAGTCTCGTAAATGAAGCTCTCCTCGAACCCCAGCCCCGGGCAGCTATTGGGCAAGGTATTGCGATAGAGCCTTTTGCCCGACGTCTCGAAATCGATCGTCGAATCGTCGTGAACCCGGCTGGTGCGAATCTGGTTGAGCGCAATGCAGTTCTGGGCCTCGCCCACCACCTTGGCAGCCGGAGCGCGGCTTGGCTTGGGGCTCGATTGCGCTGATGGCTGGCATCCGGGCAGCGCCAGCATGGCGAGCGCGGCAAACGGTAGGATTGGCCTCATCATGGCTTGTCTCCTCAGACGCGGGACTTGGCTGATCCCGCGCGCTTGGTTGTCTGCCCCTGCTGCGCGCCCTTATCCTTGAATTCGCACAGTTCTGCAACCGGGCAGCGCCAACATTCGGGGCTGCGCGCCTTGCAGATATAGCGCCCAAGCAGGATCAACCAGTGATGCGCGCCGACCCGGAACGGCTGGGGCACACGCTTGTCGAGCAGTTTTTCGACTGCCTCGGGCGTCTTGCCCTTGGCGAGACCGGTGCGATTGCCGACCCGGAACACATGGGTATCGACCGCAAAAGTCTCGGCCCCGAAGGCGCAGTTCATCACCACATTGGCGGTCTTGCGGCCAACGCCCGGCAGCGTGACCAGCATATCGCGGTCCGCCGGAACCTCGCCGCCGAAGTCGCGGACGAGGATTTCGGACAAGGCGATGACGTTCTTCGCCTTGGAATTGAACAGCCCGATGGTCTTGATGTGGCCCTTGAGCCCTTCCTCCCCCAGCGCAACCATCTGCGCGGGCGTTGTGACCTCCCGGAACAGTGCCCGGGTCGCCTTGTTGACCCCCACATCGGTCGCCTGCGCCGAAAGCACCACCGCGACGAGCAGCTGATAGGTATTGCCAAATTCCAGCTCGGTTTCGGGCGAGGGATTATCTTCGGCGAGGCGGCGGAAGAATTCGAAAATTTGCGCGCGGGTCATGACAGCACCGCGAACACCACCTGGGCGATTGCACGCCAAACCGGCGTATCGAAAGCAAGAGCCTCAAGGCTCTGTTCGGCAATCAGCCCAAGTCCGAGCAACCAATAGGCCGGATGTATCGCCCCGAACCTCAGCCGATCGCGAGCCATCGCAATGAGGATTGGTGCATAGGCCACGATCAGGCCAAGGCTGACATCTGGGCGTGATATGCCAGGCAGAAAATGCCGCCAACGGAACCACGCCGGCCACAAGATCGCAACAGTAGCTATAAACATTATCCGCTTGTGCCATTGTGGTTGCTTGCGCATTGCAATGGCGGTCAGCACCAGCAACGCGAAAATCGTTGTTGTGGTGAGACTTCCCAAAACTGCGGAAACCGCGCTCACCCCGCCACCTGCCGCTACGTCCCGCTGCGCTGCCTCCATTGCAATGGCAAAAGTGCTGGCGACAATTGCTGGCGCGAGCGCCAATGCTGCCCAGCCGATGCGGCGATGCAGGCGCAAATTCTTGCCCACCAACCATGTCTGCGCAACCAGCAAGACCAACCATCCCGCAAGCAGACTGCCATGGATATGTGACCAGCTTGGGCCTGCGAAGCGCCCTTGCGTCATGGGCTGAATGTAGGTGAGGAAAAATCCGGTGGCAGCGACGCAGACCGCAAGAAAGGCCCCGACGCGATAGAACGCGGTCGCCCGGTCCTTTTGCCAATCGGCCTTGTTCAAAGCCCCAGCACCTGCGCCATGGTGAAGCGTCCAGCCGCCTTTCCCAACAGCCACTGCGCCGCGCGGACTGCGCCCTTAGCGAAAATAGCGCGGTTTTCGGCGAGGTGAGATAGAGCGATGCGTTCATTATCGGCGAGAAAAAGAACAGTATGATCGCCTGCCACGCTGCCGCCGCGCAAGCTGGCGAAGCCGATTGCGCCCGACTTGCGTGCGCCGGCGATTGCCCCAGAAGCGTTGGCACGGCCGCGCTCGGAATTATCCGCCAGCGTGATCCCGCGCCCCTTGGCCGCCGCTTCGCCCAGCAGCAGCGCGGTGCCCGATGGGGCATCGACTTTCATCCGATGATGGACCTCGCTGATCTCGATGTCCCAATCTTCGCCCAGCCGGCTCGCCGCTTCCTGCACCAGATGGGCGAGCAGCGCGACGCCGAGCGAAGTATTGCCGGTTTGCAGCACGGCGATCTGCGCCGCCGCGCTGTCACACAGCCAGTGGTGGCGGTCTTCAAGGCCGGTAGTTCCGACCACGATCGGAATACCCGCAGCAGCCGCCGCATCAAGGTTCGCTTCCAATGCGTGGGGGCTGGAGAAATCGACCAGCACATCGCTGATGCGGGCCAGCGCGGCGACATCATCGCCCTGATCCGCGCCGCCCGCATGGATCTCGCCAGCCAAGGCGATGGCGTCGACCAGCGCCTGCCCCATCCGTCCCGCGCTGCCAATAATGCCGATTCTGGCCATTGCCTGTCCCCTTGCTGTCGTGCTTCATGGCGGGGATGAGCAATATCCGCAATATCGTGATCCTGACCGGCGCGGGAATCAGTGCCGAAAGCGGGATCGATACCTTTCGCAGCGCTGGGGGTTTGTGGGAGCAACACCGGGTCGAGGATGTCGCGACCCCGGAGGGATTTGCCCGCGATCCCGAACTGGTGCTGCAGTTTTACGATATGCGGCGCGCAGCAATCCAGACCAAACAGCCCAACGCGGCACATTCTGCGCTGGCCCGGCTCGACGCGGAATGGAGCGGGAATATGTTGATCGTCACCCAGAACGTCGATGATCTGCACGAACGGGCTGGCGCAAAGCGCGTGCTGCATATGCACGGCGAACACCTCAACGCCTGGTGCACCTCTTGCGATATCCGCTCACGCTGGACCACGCCCTTGATTGCCGATTCGAGCGGGGGGCGCCCGCCCTGCCCTGCCTGTCAGGCCCGCACGCTGCGTCCCGATGTCGTGTGGTTCGGCGAAATGCCTTACCGGATGGACGAGATCTACGCCGCGCTGCGCGAGGCGGATCTGTTCGTCTCGATCGGCACCTCGGGCGCAGTCTATCCGGCTGCCGGTCTGGTTCGCAATGCCCGCGATCTCGGCGCACAGACGCTTGAGCTCAATCTTGAGCGCAGCCAGGGCTCGGCGTGGTTCAATGAAACCCGGCTGGGACCGGCAAGTGCGGTGGTGCCGGAATGGGTGGAGGAGATATTGGAATGAGCGTGCATCAAGGAAGTTGCCATTGCGGCGCAATTCAATTGACTTTGACCGGGTCACCCAGCGACGCCGGGGATTGCAATTGCTCGCTGTGCCGGCGGATCGGCGGGCTGTGGCACCATTGCCCGCTGGAAGCGGTGCGGGCCGATGGCGAGGCGAAAGGCTATGTCCAGGGTGATTGCATGCTGACCACCTGGCATTGCCCGACCTGCGGCTGCACTACCCATTGGACACCGCTGGGCCAAGGGCCAGGTCGAATGGCAGTCAATTTGCGGATGTTCGAGCCGGCACTGTGGCAGGATTTACCGCGCCGACTGATTGACGGCGCGAGCTTCTGAGCCGCAGGCGCGGCATTCGGGATCCTTGGCGATCCTGAGCGTCCGCAGGCTCGGCACCAGCCCCTCGAACAGATGCAGCCGGCTCCACTGCGGATCGCCGAGCGTAGCCGCGCCCTGGAGCAACACGCGGATCGCCTGCATCGCCGCAAAGCATCCCACCATTCCGGCCATCGCCCCCAGCACGCCATCGGCGGCGCAGCTATCGCAATCCTCGGCATCGAAGGCATCGCCGACATAGCAGCGGTAGCAGGCCTCGCCCGGTAGATGCCCGGCGAAGTTGGCGATCTGGCCCTGAAAGCGCCCGATCGCGGCGCTGGTCAGCGGCGTTGCAGACCGAACGCAGGCGTCCGAGACGGCAAGGCGAGTCGCGAAATTGTCACAGCCGTCGAGCACAAGGTCAGCACCTTCGAAGACTCGCGCGGCGCTTGCCCCCCCCACCCTCTCGGTGACCGCACGGGCTTCGAGGACCGGATCGAACCGGCGCACCCAGGCCGCCGCGACCTCTGCCTTCGACTTGCCGATATCAGCGGGCGTGAAAATCGTCTGGCGCTGCAAATTGCTGGCATCGACCACATCATCATCGACCAGCGTCAGCCGCCCGATCCCCGCTGCCGCCAGATATTGCAGCGCGGGTGAGCCGATCCCGCCGCAGCCCACCAGCACTGCGTGTTTGCTGGTCAGCGCAACCTGCCCCGCCCCGCCCACTTCTGGCAGGACGATATGGCGGGCGAAACGGTCAAGGCGGTCGGGTGGCAAGCTCATGACCTGCCCCTTAGACCCGGCGTTGTCAGGATTCCAGCTGCCTCAGCAGCGAGCGCACATCGCCATCCATATCGGCGTCGCGGGTCCGCAAATCTTCGATCAGGCGCACTGCGTGGATCACGGTCGAGTGATCGAAG
>JBKJTN010000007.1:0-29660 GCA_046590275.1 Novosphingobium sp. | reverse complement strand
TGGCCGCCTGCGCGTCAACCTTCGAGGATGGGAACATGCGTTTGGGGGGGCGGTGATCGGTCATGAGGGATGCGGCCTTAACGAGTGCCGCATCCCTCGACCAGTCCCTACGCCGGTCGCGCCGCGTTCGACTCGTCGCAGCTGGCCGAAGGACTACGTAGCAGCGGGCAGTATCGTTGTTGCTCCTCAGGACAAGGGCATCGGCGCGTGGCGCGCTTTGATAATTGGAGCCTTTGACTTCCAGCAAAGGCCGCGCGGCTCGCACCCGCACACTTGGCTAGAGCTTGCAAAGAGAAATGTAATCGCGCCGCCACAGGGTAATCCAAAGTAGCGCTTGCCAGGCAACGGCATTCGCGCGGCAGCTCAGAGACACGTCTTCGCGACCATCGAATTGAAGCTCCTTCGAACAGGCCCAATCGATCTTCATTTGCACTCGGACGAAGCGTGGCGGGACAGGCAGGCTGATCGTTTCGCCTTGGCGTATTTTCGCTACCGGGTCGCCATCGACGAGCAATGTGTAAGCTTTGAGCCGGTCAACCCACGCAACAGGTTCACGAGTTAGGGTTAGGCTGCCCAATGCTCAATACACCCGCGCCTTGGGTTTGATATACTCGATGTCGTCGGTCAGGGTGAACTCGTGGACCGGGCGGTAGTCGATCTTCACCGCCCCGCCCTTGCCGCCCCAGCCGTCGAACCAGGCGATGGTGTGCTTCATCCAATTCTTGTCGTCGCGGGCCGGGAAGTCCTCGTGCATGTGGGCACCGCGGCTTTCCTTGCGGTTGGCAGCCGAATGCATCGTCACCACCGCCTGGCCGAGCAAATTGTCGAGCTCGAGCGTCTCGATCAGATCGCTGTTCCAGATCAGGCTTCGGTCCGACACGCGGACATCGGTCATTGTCTTGTTGACCGCGTCGATCTTGGCCACGCCCTCCGCCAGCGAGCGCTCGGTACGGAACACGGTGCAGTCGGCCTGCATCGTGCGCTGCATCTCAAGTCGGATCTCAGCGGTCGGGCTGCCGCCGTCGGCGTGGCGGAATTTGTCGAGCCGGGCCAGCGCGAGGTCGGCGCCGTCCTTGGGCAGCGCTTTCTGCGCCGCGCCGGGCTTCAATATCTCGCCCAGCCGAAGCCCCGCCGCGCGGCCGAACACCACGAGGTCGATCAAGCTGTTCGATCCCAAGCGATTGGCACCGTGGACCGAGACGCACGCCGCCTCCCCCACCGCGAACAGGCCGGGGACGACATGATCGGGATTGCCGTCCTTCAGGGTGACGACTTCGCCATGATAATTGGTCGGGATTCCGCCCATGTTATAATGCACTGTCGGGGTCACCGGGATCGGCTGGCGGGTCAAATCGACTCCGGCGAAGATTTTCGCGGTC
This sequence comes from Novosphingobium sp., assembly GCA_046590275.1. Taxonomy (GTDB): domain Bacteria; phylum Pseudomonadota; class Alphaproteobacteria; order Sphingomonadales; family Sphingomonadaceae; genus Novosphingobium. The sequence continues at coordinate 28,281 of JBKJTN010000007.1, read as the reverse complement.
TCGGTGATTCCGGGCAGGCGCTCGTGCAATATCTTGGGGTCGATATGGTCGAGGTGGAGCCAGATGTGATCCTTATGCTCGCCGACCCCGCGGCCTTCGCGGATTTCCATCGCCATCGAGCGTGATACGACGTCGCGGCTGGCTAGGTCCTTGGCCGAGGGGGCATAGCGCTCCATGAAGCGCTCGCCCTCGGCATTGGTAAGATATCCCCCCTCGCCGCGCGCGCCCTCGGTGATCAGCACCCCAGCGCCGTAAATCCCGGTGGGGTGGAACTGGACGAATTCCATGTCCTGCAGCGGCAGGCCGGCGCGCAGCGCCATCCCGCCGCCATCGCCAGTGCAGGTGTGGGCGCTGGTTGCAGTGTAATAGCTGCGGCCATAACCGCCGGTTGCCAGCACCACCGCCTTGGCGCGGAACCGGTGGATCGAGCCATCATCCATGCACAGCGCGATCACGCCAACGCATTTGCCCCCCCCTCCACCGGAATAGTCCATGATCAGGTCGATCGCGAAATATTCGATGAAGAAGTCCGCGGCGTATTTCAGGCTCTGCTGATAGAGTGCGTGGAGCATGGCGTGGCCGGTGCGGTCTGCGGCGGCGCAGGTGCGCTGGACCGGCGGGCCCTCGCCCATGTTCTGCATGTGGCCGCCGAACGGGCGCTGGTAAATCCTGCCATCGGCATTGCGGCTGAACGGGACGCCAGCGTGTTCCAGCTCGTAAACTGCGGCGGGAGCCTCGCGCACCATATATTCGATCGCGTCCTGATCGCCCAGCCAGTCAGACCCCTTGACGGTGTCATACATGTGCCAGGTCCAGTGATCGGGCGAGTTGTTCTGCAGGCTGGCGGCGATCCCGCCTTGCGCCGCGACCGTGTGGCTGCGGGTGGGAAAAACCTTGGTTATGCAGGCGGTTTTGAGCCCAGCCTCGGCGCTGCCCATGGTGGCGCGCAGGCCCGAACCGCCCGCGCCGACAACCACGGTATCATAGGTATGGTCGATGATCTTGTAGGCAGAGGTCATCTCAGGCGCCTCCCAGCGCGAGGCGGATTATCGAGAGCAGGCCAAAGCCGGCCCCGCCGAAGGTCGCAAGATTGAGTGCGGTGATACAGGCGAACTTGTTGGCCGCCTCGTGGACGTAATCCTCGATCAGCACCTGCAAACCCAGCTTGGCATGCCAGAAGGTGCTGACGATCAGCAGCGCAATGGCGATGCCCGAAAGCGGGCGGACGATCCACTCATGCACGCTTTGAAAGCCGAACCCCGGCAGCAGCGCAAACGATACCACCAGCCAGCCGACCAGTCCCAGATTGGCGATCGCAGTAAACCGCTGGAGTAGCCAGTGATGCGATCCCGAATGCGCCGAGCCAAGCCCGCGCACCTTGCCGATTGAGGTTCCTTCACCCATCGTTCCCGTCCCTCAGTTCAGCACCGCCGCCCAGAAGGCGGCAGTCAGCAGGATTGATCCAATCATCACGATCCACGACCAGATGGCATTGATCCGCAGCTCATACCCCGCGCCGATATCCAGCACGAAGTGGCGCAGGCCCGAGAGGAGATGTTCGAAAAATGCCCAGGTCAGCCCGACCAGCGCGATCTTGCCCAGCACGCTGGAAATCTGCTTGGCGGTGCTGGCCGGATCACCCGCCCAGACCCAGCTGAGCAGCGTGGCATAGGCTTCCGGGCCACTGGCGAGCGCCGCCAGCCACCACAGCAGCAACGGCAGCCCAAGCAAGGCCAGCCCATCGCCTGAAATGCGGTGGAGGATCGAGACGATCATCGCCGGTCCCGGTTTCCAGACTGACAGATGCGGAGCAAGCGGACGGTTTTTGGCACCGGCCATGTGATAATCCCCTTGGAATGGTGCGGCAGGGCAAGCCCGCGCCTCTTCCCCTTACCCAAAATAGCAGACCGATCAAGCTGCACCTTGGCGCACGTGCGCGCCGCGTCTAGAGGCTGATCTATGAGCCAACAAACCGCCCTCGTGACGGGATCGACCCGCGGCATCGGCGCCGCCATCGCCGAAGGGCTGCGCGCCCGGGCCGTAGCCGTGATCGGCCACGGCAGCCGAACGGCGGACGCCAATACGATTGCTGCGGACCTCGCCGATCCGGTCGCTGCCGCCGCGCTGTGGGACGCCGCGCTGGAGCGCAGCGGCGGGCAGATTGATATCCTCGTCAACAACGCCGGACTGTTTGCCGCCAACCCGCTGGGCGGCTCCGACATCCAATGGCTCGACAATTGGGAAGAGGTGCTGCGGATCAACCTTACCGCCGCCGCCGAACTGTCGCGCTATGCGGTCAAGCATTGGTTGCAGCGCGGCATCGCAGGCAGAATTGTCCACATCGCCAGCCGCGCCGGGCATCGCGGCGATTCGCCCGATCACTGGCACTACGCCGCGGCCAAGGGCGGGATGCTGGCGCTCCACAAGACCATCGCCCGGGCCTATGCCGCGCAAAATATCCTCAGCTATGCCATCACGCCTGGCTTCACCGACACAGCGATGGCAGGCGATTATCTCGCCAGCAGAGGCGGCGCGGGGCTGCTGGCCGATATTCCGCTCGGCCGGGTCGCCACGCCAGACGAGATCGCCTCGATCGCGATCTTCTGCGCGCTCGATGCGCCCCCCAGCATGACCGGCGCAACATTGGACGCCAATGGAGCGAGCTATGTTCGGTAGAATTCTTCTCGCGCTTGTTCCACTGGCCACGCTGGGTGCTGACCAGCCCTCTGTTCCGGATCGCCTGGCCCCCGAGCGGCCCGGTGCGAGCAAGGATATCGCAGCCGCCTGCGGATCCCGCGATGGCTGGTCAGAGCCTGCCCCGCCCGCGCACATCCATGGCCGCAGCTGGTATGTCGGGACCTGCGGGATCACCGTGGTGCTGGTCGAAACCCGGGGTGGGCTGGTCCTGATCGATACCGGACCCGAGGATGCGGCGCCGCTTGTGCTGGCCAATATCAAGGCACTTGGGTTTGACCCCCGCCAGATCAGATGGCTGCTGATGACCCACGAGCACTTCGATCATGTCGGCGGGATGGCTGCGATCCAGCGGGCCACCGGCGGACGGCTGCTGGTCGTCAGGAACGTAGCCCAGGTGATGCGCAGCGGCAAAGCCGATCCCAGCGATCCACAAGCCGCCTTGCTCGCCAGCAAGCCGATGGCGCCTGCCCGGGTTGATCGAACACTTGCCGACGGCGGGGTGCTGGCGGTGGGTGGCACGCGCTTTACGCTGCATGCCAATCCCACCCATTCACCGGGATCGACCAGCTGGACCTGGCAAAGCTGTGAGAGCGCCAAGTGCCTGACTATCGCCTATGCGGATTCGATCAACACGATCTCGTCCGATGATTATCACTTCTCCGATCACCCGGGGCGGGTCGACGCGGCGCGTGCTGGTTTGCGTGTGATCGAAACTCTGCCTTGCGATGTGCTGCTCACCCCGCACCCCGGGGGCAGCGATCTGCTGGAACGCCTGTCTGGCAAGGCTCCGCTTACCAAACCGCGCGCCTGCGTGGCTTATGCACTGGCTGGCAGCGAGCGATTGACCAAGCGACTGGTCAAGGAGAGCGCGAGCAATTGACCAGCTGGAAGATCACCGCGCTGGCCCCTCGCCCGATTGTCGTGGCCGCACTGATCGCGCATGAAGACGTGTTTGAATGGGATCCCGAAATTGTCCTCTCCGGCAGCGAGATTGCCGAGGATCGGCCTGAGGAATGGCGGCTGGAGGCCTGGCTGCCGCGCAAGCCGACCAAGGCCGACCAAGCTGCCATCGCCGCGCTGTTTTATGGAACCGCGCCTGAATTCAAGATCGAAAAGCTTCCCGAAACCGATTGGGTAACGCACAGCCAGCAGGGGCTGGAGCCGATCCGCGCAGGGACCTTCCACGTCCACACGCCAGACCATCCGCCGCTGGAGCAACCGGGAGTCCGCGATTTCCTGATCCCGGCATCGCGCGCTTTCGGCACCGGGCAGCACGCCACCACCGCAGGCTGCCTGACCATGCTCAGCGCGATGAAAGCCCGCGGAATGGTCGTAAAAAACTGCGCCGACATCGGCACCGGTACCGGGCTGTTGGCGTTCGCCGCGCTCGACCTGTGGCCGCGTGCCATGGCGACGGCGAGCGATATCGACTGGGTCTGTGCGGGCGTGGTTCAGGATAATGCCGCACTCAATGCCGCAGCGATCGGTGGCCGCGCGGGCGAGCTGACCATGCTGATCGCCGCCGGGATGAACCACCCGCTGCTCGAGGCGCGCGGGCCATACGATCTGCTGATCGCCAACATCCTCGCCGGACCGCTGATAGAACTTGCCCCCGATTTTGCCCGCGCGCTGGTACCGGGCGGAAGCCTGCTGCTGGCGGGGCTGCTGGAAACGCAGGAGCCGCAAGTGCGCGCCGCCTGCCGCCGCGCGGGGCTGCGGCTGGCTGCGCGGATCGTGAGTGGCGATTGGTCGATCCTGTGGCTCAGGAAACGCAGCGGTGTGCGCGTGCGGGCAAGCAAGCTCGCGGCAGCGGCGGATTGGGAAAAGGCGCGGTGAGCGGCGGGAATCGACAAGTTTGCGGACGAATGCGCAGATCGTCGTTGGTCCCGGATACGGACATTCGCGGCTAGGCCGGAACGGCAGGGATGGGCACAAGGGGGACATTCGCGCGTCAACTAGTCGGCGTCCGGTTACGACAACTTAGCCGCCGCTTCTGTGTATCTCGGGGCAAGCCAACCCGCTAGGCGTAGGCCCCAACCCACTTGCCCTTATTCGGGCCTGCCATTCGGCCGTGCAGGATCTTTAGGTTCGACCTGCCGCGCGAGTGCCAGCAAAAGCGCAAGTCCGGATAAGGCTCCAATGCCCCATGTCGCCCAATCAAGGTAATACCACTGCGCAGCCCGGCTTTGCAGCTCCGGATCGACTGTGTCGCTGTAGCCAGTTGCGACCATCTTCGCCAACTCGGGCTCGAGCACTAAGCCCGCTATGAGGCCGCCAAATATAAACAGCGCTAGTGAAACGAGCAGAAGCACGCGGCGTTGCGACTTCCAGTTCGCGATTAATGCAATAATGAATAAAAAGGCAGTGACGGGCGGAACGGTGCTCCAGAAGCCGCTGCTGTCATACGGGTATGCACCCTCCAGAATGGCGAATGAGCGCGGCGGAGCTTCCGCGATTGTCCTTACTAAGACAGAAACCGCGAAGAGCTGGCCGCCAATTTGCATGAAGCAACTGGAGATGAGCGCGATCAAGCTGACGTTACGGATGTTCAATTCGCGCATCGGTCCCCCTTTGGTCGAATAGTATGCCACGGATTGTGCGGCAAAGCTAATGTCCGCTTTCCCCAACAAACCAGCCCTACCCCGCCGCCTTGACGATCTCGGCCCAACCCGCCTCGTCGATCACCTCGATCCCGAGCGCGGCGGCCTGCTTGAGCTTTGAGCCTGCACCCGGCCCGGCCACCACCAGATCGGTTTTCGCGCTGACCGATCCGGCGACCCGCGCGCCCAAAGCCTCGGCCTGGGCCTTGGCCTCGTCGCGGCTCATGGTCTCCAGCTTGCCGGTGAACACCACGGTTTTGCCCGAGACCGGGCTTTCGCGCGTTTCAACGATGTAATCGGGCGGCGAGACTTCGGAGAGGATATCTTCCCACACCGCGACATTGTGCGGCTCGTGGAAGAAATCGCCCAGCGCTTCGACCACGGCGGGGCCGATGCCGTCGATCGAAGATAGTTCCGCTGCGGCATCGGTGTCGCCGCCATGGGCCCGCTCCGCCACTGCCCGCAGCCGCGGCAGCGTCACGAACCGCTTGAGCAAATCGCGCGCGGTAACCGCGCCGACGTGGCGGATACCTAGGCCAAAAAGCAACCGCGCTGCATCGGGCGCGCGCTTGGCCTCGATCGCTGTCAACAGATTGTCCACAGACTTATCCTTCCACCCTTCACGGGTGAGGGCCTGCGCGCGGCGGTCCTTCAGGCGAAAAATATCCGCCGGGCTTTCGAGCCAGCCGAGACCGAAAAACTCGGCAATCGTCTTTTCCCCGAGCCCCTCAATATCGAGCGCGACGCGGGAAACGAAGTGCCGCAGCCGCTCGGTGCGTTGTGCGGGGCAGATCAGCCCGCCGGTGCAGCGGACATCAACCTCGCCCTCCTCGGCCACTGCTTCGCTGCCACAATCGGGGCAGGACACGGGGAACACGTAAGGATCGCGCGGCGTATCGCGGGTAAGGTTCTCGACCACTTGCGGGATGACATCTCCGGCGCGTTGCAGCACGATCCGGTCACCGATACGCAGTCCCAACCGGCCAATCTCGTCACGGTTGTGCAGCGTGACATTGGTGACAGTCACCCCGCCGACCAGCACCGGGGCGAGCCGGCCAACCGGCGTCAGTTTGCCGGTCCGGCCAACCTGAATGTCGATCGCCTCAAGCACTGTCTCGGCGCGCTCGGCTGGAAACTTGTGCGCCATCGCCCAGCGCGGCGCCTTGGCAACAAAGCCCAGCCGCCCCTGCAATTCCAGACTGTCGACCTTGTAGACCACGCCGCCGATGTCATAGGGCAAGCCCGCCCCGCGCGCGCCGATGCTGCGGTAATGTTGCAGCAGTTCCGCCACCGAATTGCAGCGTACCAGATCGGGCGAAACCGGCACGCCCCATGCGGCAATCCGCTGCATCATCGCCGATTGCGTCACTTCGGGAACCGCGCTTGCCGCGCCCCAGCCATGCGCCCAGAACCGCAAGGGACGAGCCGCAGTGACGCTTGCATCTTTCTGCCGCAGCGACCCCGCGGCCGCATTGCGCGGGTTGGCAAAGATCTTTTCGTCGCGCGCAGCCTGGCCTGCATTAAGAGCGGTAAAATCCTGTTTCGACATGAAAACTTCACCGCGAATCTCGAATATTGCCGGCACGTCACCGTGCAGCACTTGCGGAATGTCTGTGATATGCGCGACGTTGGCGGTGACGTCCTCACCCACTTGCCCATCCCCGCGGGTAGCGGCGCGGACCAGCTTGCCATCCTCATAGCGCAGCGAGCATGACAGCCCGTCGATCTTGTCTTCCGCCGTCATCGCCACCTCGGCGTCTGGCGGCAGATTAAGGAAGCGCCGGACGCGGGCGACGAACTCCGCCACCTCTTCATCCGAAAAGGCGTTATCGAGGCTCATCATCCGAACTTCATGCGGCACTTTTTTGAGCGGTGAGGCGGCAATCGCGTGGCCGACCTTGCGGCTTGGACTGTCATCCCGGACCAAATGCGGAAAGGCGGCTTCGATCTCGGCATTACGGCGCACCAGCGCGTCATATTCGGGGTCGGAAATTTCCGGCGAATCGTCGGCGTGGTACAGTCTGTCGTGATGCGCGATGGCGCGCGCCAGACGCATCAGTTCATTGGCGGCGTCCGCTTCGGAAAGGTCGATTCCCATGGCGCTTCCTAGCCTTGCATCAGCACGGTTGCCACCATCTCGCGACTTGGCCGAAAGCCCAGCTGTTCATAGAGCCGGATCGCCGCGGCGTTGGCCGCATAGCTGTGCAGAAACGGCCCGTCGCCGCGCCTCTGCTGCGCCGCCATCACCCGGCGAATTAGCCGCGCGGCAAGCCCAGCCCCGCGAAATTCGGGGTAGGTGCAGACCCCGCTGACCTCGGCCAGACCCAAAGCGGGGAGCATCCGCTCACCGGCCATAGCAATCAGCCGGCCGCCTGCGCGAAGCCCATAAAACTGTCCGTAGCGATGGGTTAGCGGCCCCCACGGCCCCGGCTCGGTCGCATGCGCGAGCGCGGCCATTTCGGCGGCATCAGCCTCGCCCAGCGTCACGAAATCGCCGTCGCCGGGCTGCGGCGGCATGGGATGTTCAGCGACCATCTGCAGCAGCGTGGCGGTCCGCACCACGCGGGTGCCCTTCGGAGTTGGCCATGGCTCAGCCTCGACCAGCCACACCGCATCGCCGGGTCCAGTTAGCAGCGCAGCCAGCGCCGCCTGCGCCTCGTCCGAAGGATCGCGCGCCGCCGCGAACGGGCCGTAGTGCGGATCGATCCGCACCGCTGCGCCGCTGGCAATTGCCAGATGCGATTGCCGAGAGTTCAGGCAATTCCAGACCGGGCGGAGCAACGGATCGCCGCTCACGCCTGTTCGAGCAAGCGGTCTGCCTGCGCCCGTGCTTCACTGGTAATCTCTGCGCCTGACAGCATCCGGGCAATCTCTTCCTGCCGCCCGGCGCTGTCGAGCAGCGCGACCGAGGTGCGGGTGACCACGCCTTCGCTGGACTTGGCGATCACGTAATGCGTCCCCCCCCGCGCGGCGACTTGCGGGGAGTGTGTGACTGCGAGCAGTTGCCCGCCACTTGCCAGCCGCGCCAGCCGCTCACCAATGGCGCTGGCCACTGCGCCGCCGACGCCCCGATCAATCTCGTCAAAGATCACCGTCGCCGCCCCGCCCTGTTCGGCCAGCGCGACCTTGAGCGCGAGGATGAAGCGCGACAGCTCACCGCCCGAGGCGATCTTGTTGAGCGGTGCAAAATTCGCGCCGGGATTGGTGCTGATCAAAAATTCGACCGTGTCGATCCCGCCTGGTCCCCAGCGATCTTCGCCCAGCCGAGTAACGGCGGTGCGAAACCGCGCGGCATCAAGCCTCAGCGGCGCGAGCTCACCCGCCACCGCACCGTCCAGCCTTTGGGCCGCTTCGACGCGCGCGATCGAGAGGCTTTCGGCGCGGGCGCGATAGTCGAGCCCAGCCTCACGCGCGGCCCGTTCCAGCGCGCCCAATTCCGCCTCCCCGCCTTCGATCGCGTCGAGCGCACTGCGCATCGCCAGCATTCTTGCCGGCAAATCGTCAACCTGGCAGCTATGCTTGCGGGCCAGCGCGCGCAGTTCGAACAGCCGCGTTTCGATCCGGTCAAGGCTCTGCGGGTCATGGCTCAGCGCTTCGGACGCGCGGGCCAGGCTCTCTTCGGCTTCGGTTGCCTCGATCACCGCGCGGTCGAGCGCGGCGAGCGCTTCGGCCAGCAGCGGGTGTTCGGTGGCAATCCGGTCCAGCCGCCGCCCAGCGCTGCGCAAGCTGGCCAGCGCCGAATCCGACCCGGTCCACAAATGCTGCAACTCTGCCAGATCACCGGACAGCCGCTCACCCTTCTGCATGGTGGCGCGCGCTTCGGCCAATCCCGCTTCCTCGTCCACTTCGGGCGCAAGTGCCGTCAGTTCCGCGAGGTGCGCGAGCAGCAGGTCCTGATCGGTCGAGGCCTGCACCACGGCGGCCCGGGCCGCGGCAAGCGCCTGTTCGCTGGCCTGCCAATCACGCCACGCCGCCTCGACGCCCGCGCCGTCCGCCCCGGCATAGCGATCAACCAGCGCCCGGTGGCCGCGCGGATTGACCAGCCCGCGATCGTCGTGCTGACCGTGCAGTTCGACCAGATGCGTGGCCAGATCGCGCAGCAGCGCGGCGCCAACCGGCTGATCGTTGATGAACGCCTTGGAACCGCCGTCGGCCTTGAGGCGGCGCTTGAGGATCAGCGGCTCGCCCGGCTCAACCTCAACCCCGGCGTCACCCAATATCTCGCGAATCGGCAGCGGCAGCGCCGCAAACTCAAAACTGGCGGTGACGCTGGCCTGATCTTCGCCGGCGCGGACCAGCCCGGTTTCTGCGCGGTTGCCCAGCACCAATCCCAGCGCATCGAGCAGGATCGATTTGCCCGCCCCCGTCTCCCCCGTCAGCACACCCAGCCCGCCAGTGAACACCAGATCCAGCCCCTCGATCAGGACGATGTTGCGGATGGAAAGACGAGTCAGCATGTTCGCGGACTGTTCTAGCGCAGCATTGCGCCCGCGTCACCCGGCTTTGCGGCGAGCCAAGCGCCGCGTCCGCGCCAATGGCTAGGGATCGACCGCGTCCGCGACATCGGGGAACGGCGGTTCCAGCTTGATCGGATCGGCCAGCGACACCCGGTCGAGCATCTCTGCCATCTCGTCGCGCAGCACCAGCATCAGCCCGCGCAGGCGGCACTCCGCCTCGGGCAGGCAATTGGTGCAATGTTCATGGGCATTGCGCGCCGCGCACGGCACCAGCGCCAGGCTGCCCCGCGTCAGCCGGATGATATCACCATAGCGGATATCGACCGGATCCAGCCCCAGCTCATACCCGCCATCGCGGCCCCGGTGCGAGATAACCAGCCCTTCGCGGACCATTTCGGCCAGGATCACGGTAAGGAATTTACGCGGAATATTCTGCGCCTCAGCAATCGCATCAAGCCGCACCGGCCCCTGCCGCCAATGGTCGGCAAGGTGCTGGAAGGCACGGATGGTGTAACGGGTTTTCTGCGATAGCATGGGGAAGATAGTGAAGGCGTTTGGAGGCGAAATGTCAACCTTCTGGGTAGAAATGGGGGGTGTATCCGCGCGGTTTGGAGTTGTGGGTTGATTGGGTTGCGCGGGTGCGGAAGCTGCGCGGCGGCTTGGCTGGAGGTTTGGTTTAGACATCTGCTGGAGGTAAGAGGCGGAGATGACAGGCGCATGGATTCCGCGACTTGCTATGGGCAGCATCCAGACGTGGACCCAATGTCCGATTTTGGGCCGTTTCCTGACTGTGCGCTAACGAAGATCTGGGCTGGATAAGCAGACAATCAGCAAACGACGTCAACTGCACCCCGCCACCTGCTCAGCGTTCACGCGAGGGATGACAGAGAACTAAACCGGCCGTTCTTAATTTGGCGGCGTGGTTAGTTGGCTTGCAAATTTGACCATGGCCACTCACAAATCGGCACCGGCGCGGACCGATCTAAGGCTGACAGCGTTAAGTCTCAACTACCTCGCCGTCTGCTATTGCAAATCAGTCGCATTACTCGTAGCGGCTCTCCAACAATCGCAATGGGGACATAATATGATTCGATGTGCAATGGCGATGGTGACGTTGGCGGCAGGGGCCTTCATCTCGATGCCGGCTTTTGCCGACGAGAACATCTTCGCTTACAGCTACGGTAGCGAAACTCTCCCCAAGGGGAAAAGCGAGGCTTACGTCTGGATAACCGACCGGCGCGATAAAGACTTGGGCGAGTACAATGCTCAGGATTACCAGCTTGAGATCGAGCATGGTCTCGACGACAATTTTCAAGGTTCTGTGTATCTCACATTCCAGTCAAACCACATCAAGGGCTTGTCGCCCGAACTCGGCGACATCGACCGCAACTTCGCGTTCAACGGCGCAAAGGGGTCGCTGAAGTGGGCGCTGTCCAGCCCATACACCAGCCCGATTGGCGTGGCCGTCTACCTGGAGCCAGGCTTTGCTCGCTACAATGCCAAGTCCGGGGAGCGTCAGACGAAGCTTTTTCTCGAATCAAAACTACTGCTGCAGAAGAATTTCATGAACGATAAGCTGGTGCTGGTCGGCAACATCACCGCAGAGCAAGAATTTGAACACGAAGGCGGCGGAGAATGGGAGTCCGAGCTTGAGTTGGAAGGATCCACCGGCCTCGCCTACAATGTCGCTCCTGGGCTCCACCTAGGCGGTGAACTTCGCTACACTGCGGCTTACGAAAACTTTCCAAACGAATTTCACCGCTCTGACTATGCGCTGTTTGCCGGGCCGACGGTGCATTACGCCACGCGAAAATGGTGGGCGACGCTGAGCTACCAGCAGCAGGTGGCCGGTGGTCCGGATGTTCGATCCGAGAGCCTCAATCTGGCCGACTACACCCGCCAAGAGGTGCGCTTGAAACTGGGCTATAACTTCTGATGTCGCTGCGCAGCATGATAGTTATGATCGCCTCGGCCACTTCGGTCATCGCGGCGCCAGCTGCGTACGCCACAGTTTACCTGTCTGTTGAGCAAGCCCAACGCGCCATGTTTCCCGCGGCATCTGAGTTTCTCTCTCATCCGGTCGACCTCTCTCCTGCACAACAGCAATCGATCGGAAGGTCTGCGGGCTCGTCACCCAAGCGACTGCTAGCGTGGGAAGCGCGCTCGGGTGGTAGGCGGCTAGGCTGGTTCCTGCTCGATAAGGTTTTGGGCAAGCATGAGAACATTACCTACGCGGTAGCCCTCGATCCCCAGGGACGTATAGCCGCCGTTGAAATTCTTGAGTATCGCGAAACGTATGGTGGCGAAATTCGCAATCCGCGCTGGCGCTCGCAATTTTTTGGTAAATCGGTCGCCTCGCCTGTTTCGTTGGGGCAGGACATCAGGAACATCTCGGGCGCGACGATTTCGTGCCGGAACGTGACACGCGGCGTGAAGCGTCTGTTGACCGCGTTCCAGGTCGCAGGCGTCGGGACGTGACCGCAGTGCGACGGTGCCGTCCGATGTTGGGAACTTTCGTCGAAATTTCGGCAAGGGAAGCGACGACGCAGACGATCGACCAGGCGTTTTCAGCCATGGCCCGCATTCATCGACTGATGTCGTTTCACTCAGCGGACAGCGATCTTGCGCGGATGCGAACGGCAGCATGGGGAGAACCGGTTTGCGTGGCGCCTGAGACGGTTGCCGTCCTCAAGCTCAGTCAAAAACTTTGGCGCGCCACCGGAGGGCTGTTCGATGTTGCGGTCGGGGCGAGTTTGGTTGCCGAAGGATACCTCCCGAGCTGCCCATCCTTTGCAGCAGCGAGGTTGGACGGAACGACTGGCGATCTGGAGGTGCGAAGCGACGGAAGTGTGATTTGTCATCGTCCAATGTTGATCGATCTAGGGGGCATCGCCAAAGGCTATGCGGTCGATCGGGCATGCGACGTGCTTTTGGCCGAGGGGGCCAAGAATATCCTGATCAATGCAGGCGGAGACCTGCGCGCCGCCGCAGGACCACCTGTCGAAATAGTGATCCGGAACCAACGAGGCCGAACAGTCGATCGGGTCCTCGTGAACGACGGCGCTCTGGCTAGTTCCGATAACAGTTGCTCGCGTCGCCGCCAATGGACCGGGCGGTTGCAATCCCCTCATCGCGGTCGTGGGGGCTGCGCGGTTGCGAGCCGTTCGGTGACCACCGTGCTGTCGCCGACCTGCGCAATGGCCGATGCGTTGACTAAGGTGGCGATTGCTGACGGCAGGCTGGCCAATCGTATCGCACGTGCGGGAGGTGGACGGGTGGTCAGCGCTTCGCACTGGTTTGGGGTATGAACCAGGTACAATCCACGGCGGCTCTCTCACCGCTTCATCGCTGGGCATTGATGGGTTCGGGAGGCGTTCTTTGGCTTAGCGGGACCGCCTGGCTCTTGCTCCATTTCTACGCGCCCATCCAAAGCGATTTCGGACCTGAAACCAATTCAGCCGAGCCGTGGATGCTCAAGGCCCACGGATTGGCAATGATCGCGGCATTGCTCGCGATCGGCGGCTTGTTGACTGCGCATGTAACGACCGGTTGGGAAATCCGCCGGCAACGAGTCAGAGGGATCGCGCTCGGAGCTACGGTACTCGTGCTGACCGCGACTGGCTATCTCCGGTATTACGCGGGCGACCAACAGCTTCGAGCGAGCGCAAGCGCAATCCATTGGATCTTGGGTCTTGGTTCGCCCGCATTTTTCCTGTGGCATCGCGCGGGACGCAAGTAGGACGACTTTCCTTCAAGCAAGCGAATGAAGCCGACCTTCGGTAGCCCAGCGACACCCCAGGCATGTGATCTGGTTTGCTGCACGGTAGGCGTTGGCGCGATGGGTTTTCGAAGTCGGCACACACGACCAACTCTTGGTGGGCGGCCCGCGAACTTGGCGTGTCCGCATTTTGAGCGGAGCGGTAGACCCATCGACGTCTTGAATACGGGCGAAAAGCTGCCATCATCTCGGTCGCGCAACAACAGCAACTTTCAGGAACGCTTAGCTACTGGTCGAATGACCAACTTGGGCCGCACTGCGGCAGTCCGATCGGGCTTGATCGAACCGCCGCTATTGTTAGGAACCAGAAATTCAATTCGAAAAGGCGGCGAGCTTATCGCCTTCCGAATAACAAGGCCCTGCCATGAAACCCACGAAATCACTCGCCCACCTCGGCCTAACCCTTGCCGCCGCAGCTTCGTGCATCACTGCCACACCCGCCTCTGCCCGGCCGGTATTGCTGATCTCGATCGACGGGCTGCGGCCGGGGGATGTGGCCGAGGCGGAGCAGCGGGGCTTGAAAATCCCCAATTTGCGGCGGTTCTTGGCTGAGGGCAGCTATGCTGATGGGGTGATCGGGGTGCTGCCCACGTTGACCTATCCCAGCCATGCCACCCTGCTGACCGGCGCCAGCCCGGCGGCGCATGGGATTGTCAGCAACAACACTTTCGATCCCGCGCAGATCAACGCGGGCGGCTGGTACTGGTTTGCAAGCGACATCAAGCTGCCGACCTTGTGGTCAGCTTCGGCCAGGGCGGGACTCAAGGTGGGCAATGTGCATTGGCCGGTCAGCGTGGGGGCGGCCGGCGTCAGGTGGAACCTGCCGCAGATCTGGCGGACCGGCCACGGGGACGATGCCAAGCTGCTGGCGGCGCTTGCCTCGCCCGGGCTGCTGGCCGAGTTGGAGCCGAAAGTGGGCGCGGCCTATGCCGCCGGGATCGACGAAACGATCGAGGCGGATGAATTGCGCGGGCGGTTCGGGGTGGCTCTGATCAAGGCGCACAAGCCCGATCTGACCACGGTTTACCTCACCGCGCTCGATCACGAACAGCATCTGACCGGGCCGGGATCGGCTTTGGCTCATGCCACGCTGGAGCGGATCGACGCGATCATCGGTCAGCTGGTGGCCGCTGCGAAGGCAGCTCACCCAAAAGGCGTGATCGCGATTGTCAGCGATCACGGGTTTGAGGCAAGCGCGCATGAAACGAACTTGTTCCGCGCCTTCATCGATGCCGGGCTGATCAAGCTCGACGCTGCAAGCAAGGTGGCGAGCTGGGATGCGATTCCGTGGCCATCGGGCGGATCGATTGCCGTGGTGCTCGCCCGGCCTGGCGACAAAGAGCTGGCCTCGCGGGTTGGCGCGCTGCTCAGCAAGCTGCAGGCCGACCCCGCAGCCCGGATCGCGGCGATCATCACCCGCGATGAGATTGCCCGGATGGGCGGAAATCCGCAGGCGGAGTTCTACCTCAATCTTGCGCCCGATACCTACGCAGCCGGCTTTGCCAGGGCGGCCGCGCCGCTCAGCGGGGCTTCAACGCGCAAAGGGATGCACGGCTATTTCCCTCAGGCGGTCAACCTGCGTTCAAGCTTCATGATCATGGGGCCGGGGATCGCGCGGGGCCGCTCGCTGGGCGAGATCGACATGCGCAGCATCGCGCCGACGGTGGCGAAGGAACTGCGGATCAAGCTGGACGGCGCGGAAAAACCGGCACTGGATATCGCCAATTAAGAGGCGGTCGTCCCCGGCGCGTATTTGTTCATCAGCTTGAAGGCCTTCTCGTACCACTCATTGCCGGGATAGTTGGCCCCCAACACGGCAGCGGCCTTCTGCGCCTCTTCGGGGATACCCATGGCGAGGTTGGTTTCGACCATCCGGAACAGCGCCTCGGGGGTGTGGCTGGTGGTCTGGTACTTCTCGACCACGTTGCGGAATCTGAGCGAGGCGGCGAGCCATTTGCCCGATCGTTCGTATAGCCGCCCGATCTCCATTTCCTTGCCGGCGAGGTGATCGTTGACAAGGTCGATCTTGAGGCGTGCATCATTGGCATAGCGCGTGTTCGGGTAACGGCGGGAAACTTCGGTCAGCGCGGTCAACGCCTGGCTGGTGATCTTCTGATCGCGGGTCACGTCGCTGATCTGCTCATAATAGCACAGCGCAACGAGGTAATAGGCGTAAGGCGCGTCCTTGTTGCCCGGGTGGATCGAGAGGAACCGCTGCGCCGAGGCGACCGACTTGTTGTAATCGCGCGCAACGTAATAGCTGAACGCGCTCATCAACTGGGCGCGCCGGGCCCACGGCGAATAAGGATGCTGACGCTCCACCTCGTCAAACAGCGCGGCGGCGACTCTGGTATCGCCGCGGTCCAGCTTGTCCTTCGCGGCCGCATAAAGCGTATCGACATCGCGGGCGACAAAGGCAGTATCCCGCGACTTGCCCCCGCGTCCGGCACAACCGGAGGTAAGCGCCATGGCCGCAGCGGCGGTGGCCATAAAAATGACTTTGGGAAGGGCGAGTTTCAGCGGTGATCTGGCAAACATGGAAGTGCCTATAGCCAGCCCCATGCTGAACGCCAAGTGAAGTTAGGCGCCGCAAGTGAAGTTAGCTGGGGGAAGCGCCCTCTGCTTGCGATGCGCGCACCTTTCCGCTCATTCATAGACATCATCGAACAGTTGATCGTTGTCGCCGCCTGCCTTGAAAAGCCCCGCATAGGACCCTTCGGGCAGCAGCAAGGCATCAGCCGGGCAGGACCGCAAAGTCACCGCCTTTGAACCGGTCGCAAGCGCAAACGGCGGTTCAAGCAGCATGCCGGCGGCTTCAATCCGGCATGGCAATTCCGCCCCTGCCGCACTGTAGAGCCTGTACCTGCCCGCCAGCGGGACATCGAAGCGCGCCTGCTCGTCCCGATCCAGCCGATGACCGGCAATCCGTATATTTGGGGCGACGCGAACGTAGCTGTTCTGGATCAATCCTCCGACTACCGGCGCGATATTGTTCATTCGGTATGACCAGATGATCAGCTTGGGCGGCGTTGTCGCAAAGATCCGGTAGGCCTCGGAGTTCTTCCCTTCGCGGATGGTCTTGAACCGGTAGTGCTGGTCAATCCACAGGGTCGACGGTTCAGCCCGATTGGGCAGCATCCCGATCCCGTCGAAATATACCTCATCCGGGCCAAGCAATGCCTCGGCGCGCCTGACCAATTCGAGTTGGCTGGCATTTCCGATCCGTAAATAGTTCAAATTACTTATGAAACTGATCGCCAGGCTCGTCAGAAGCGCGACCCAGGCAAGGCGCAGGCGCTGCGGGTTGGCGGCAAGGTGGTCCAGCAGCACCAGCAACCACAGCGCCATGAACGGCAGCGCCATGATGAAGACATAGGGCCACGGCTGGTCGTGGGTGAACACCAGCGCGGTGATGACCCATGTAAAAACCAGCGCAATCCGCCGGCGCTCGTCCAGCTTGCCGAACTGCATCAGCGACAGCGCCATCCCCGCAAAGCAGAAAGCATAAAGCACCGGGTTGCGCAGCAGGGTTTGCAGCACGAAATGCCGCAGTCCGCCATATTCGCCGCCGCCCAGCGTCGCAACCTCGACCGGGCCAAACACCAGGCTTTGCGCAATCGGCAGCGGATTGGTGCCGCCGAAAATGAAGCAATAGGCAATGATCGGCATGGTCCACCCCAGCACGAGCCAAGCGCCGCGCCGGATACCGGCAAGATAGTGACGCGCCAGCGCAGCATCGGCCAGCAAACCAAGCCCCAGGGCAACATTGAAATAAGCCGATTTCTGGGTCGCCAGAAACGCCAGCCCGCTCAGAATCCCGGCGACAAGGATCGTCCTTGGCTTGTCTGCCTGCCCGCGCAGGACAACCAGCAGCGCCGCGGCGGCAAAGAACAGCGCGAGCGGCTCGGCGATCGTGCGAAAAATTCGCTCCATAAAGTTCGAAAAGCACAGCAGGACGAGGATAATGGCCAAGGCGCGCGCCCGGTTTTCCCCCAGCGCCCGGGCGCAGCCATAGATCAGGCCAAGGGTCCCGCAGCCGAGCAATGCAGTCTGCATCCGGCCAATCAGCAGGATCGATTGGGCATCCCAGCCGGTCAGATGGGCCAGCTTGTAAAAAGCAGTCGCACCGGCCGCTTTGGCAGGCCAGATCGTATCGAACAGGCCGTTGCCCAAATATTTCGCCCAGCCCAGCTGCCCGAATTCGTCCATGACGAACCGGCTGTTCCACGCGACCACGAACAGGGTGATGATTTTCAAAGCAATCATCACGCCCGAGCCCAAAGCGAGCCTTGGATGATCCCAGCCGAACGGGTCGGATTTTTCTGCTACCTGCATTCACCCCCCCAAATTCATCAAGTGTCAGTTTTCATGCTCGCGACCGCGCGACGACAACGCACATTGGTCAAGCCCGGACGTCGGGTTGCTTCCCCAGCGCCAGCACCAGCAGTTCCTGCGCCATGATCCGCCAGTCATAGCGTGCCGATGCGTGCCGGGCCATCGCGGCGCGCTCGTCCTGCGTCAGCGCAAGGCTGTCAATCGCTGTGCCGCATCGCTGCGCCGAGCCCGCAGGATCGCCAAGGTCTATCGCCACTCCGCGCAGCCAGATCGCAGCTTCCGGATCGGCGCGGTTGCTTGGCTCGCCGCACACCACTGGCAGGCCGCAGGCCATCGCTTCTTGAATAACCAGCGGAAAGCCCTCGCCCACGCTCGGCAGCAACAGCACGTCAACCGCTCGGTACAGTTCGGCAAGAGCTTGCGGGCTCTGACCGCCCAGCTCATGCACATTGCCCAGCCCCCAGTCACCGGGACGGATGGGTCCGCTGCCGACCAGCAGGAATGACAGATCGGGCCGCGCTTGCGCCAGGGAACGCAGCACGTTCAACCCCTTTTTCTCGACATAGCGGCCAACGAACAGGATCCGGCGCAAATCCCGGCCAGCTGCGGCGCCGGCCAGAATGTCCGGTGCAGATTTCGGGCTGTCCTCGGCATGAAAAACCGCTCCGTCGACGCCGTTGAACAGCAATTGGCAGGGCAGGCGCGGCGGTGTGCCAACCAGATCATGGCGAACGGTGTCGCTGATGAACACCAGTGCATCCGCCGCCCACAGCATCGGGCGCGTTACAACCAGATTGGCCAAGGCCATGATCAAGCGCAGCACCGGCGACGAAAAAGCGATGCCGGCGATATGCTGGATCAGGACAACCCGCTTGCCATAGACCTTCGCCAGCAGCAGCGCGGCAATCGAGGTGATGTACAGCGCATCGTGGATGATGACCGTATCGCTGCGGCGGACTTCGCGCGCCAGCCTGCGGATTGCCCGCACCCCCGGTAACGGCATCGGCAGGCCGGTCAGCTTCTCCAGGGGATCGAAACAGGCCAGCGGCACCGCCACCATTTCGGCCTGCGGGGCCTGATCGCCATCGCTTGCCGCCCAGACCGCTTCGGCACCAAGGCGCGTGAACCCGCGGCAAAGATGCCCGGCGACACGCTCTATCCCGCCGCCGTGGCTTTCGTAAAAATGGCTGACTGTCAGGATGCGCATTCAGCTGTTCCGGTCATGCCGGATCGAAGCGCATCGTCACTTCAAGCCGATTGGGAAATGCCATTGCATAAAGGCCCGACCGGTAATGTGCCGGGACCGCGCGCGAAGTAATTTGATAGCCGCTTTCAGCCGCCAGCTGTTCCCACTCTGCGCGCGTGAGGTAATCGGCCGTGACCATGCCGCCGAACGGGATGTTGCCGATAGCATCCATCACAGTCAGGCGCAGATCGTCCAGCTTTCCGCGGCTTTCGTGATCCTTGATGTAGAGCGGACCTGCTACGACCCGCTTGATCTCGCGCAGCAGATCGGCGCGGGCGGCGATCGGAACATGGTGCATCACGTTGTTAAGCGTCGCTGCGTCAAACGTCCCTGCACCGAATGGCAGGGTTTTGCCGTCATACTGCCGGGTCGCCACATTCAGGGTGGGGCAGAACCGATCGACCAGATCCACCGCCTGAACTTCATCCACCGGAAATAGTTCGGACATGGCCTGGGCGATAACTCCGGTACCCCCGCCGATATCGAGCAATCGGCGATGGCGCCCGACCCAAAGCTCGCGCAGGGTTTCGAGCATGACCGCCTGATAGATTGGCACCTTGCGCCGATACATCGCCAGGTGGCGCGACAGGATTTGCTGAAGTCTCAGCGGTTCGATGCGAAGAATTTCCAACTCCTTGGCCATCAGATCGCAGGCGCTTGAAGGGTTTTGGTGCCAATCGCCCAGCGGCTCAGCACGAAGTTCAGCGCCAGCATGCAAATCGACGCAATTGGCGCAGCGAGTGTCATCGGTAGGCCGGCCTTGTCATGCCAGAACCAGGTGGCGACAAATGCCATCGGTATATTGGCCGACATGGCAATCGCATATCGCCCGAAGGCCTTCAGGCCAGACTGGCTGCGAAATGTGAAAACGGTGTGCAGGACATAACCCACGATTGCGACGATACCGAAGGAGACCAGCACAGCCAGCCACAGTGCCAACCCTGCGTGATCGGAAAGGATCAAGACTGCGTTGTGCAAAGCCAGGCAAATGCCCGCAATGGTTATATAGGCAAATGAGGTGCGCACGATCATTGGGATACCTTGCGGGCGCGGACCAGAAATACGCAGGCATTATCATAGCGTATCTGAGCAGGCGTGATGCGGTCTTCCAGCGCAGCGCGCAAGTTCATCACCACGGCCAGCAGCGAAGCGAGCAGCGGGCCGATCAGGGGCAAGCGCCGCAGCGCGAAGGAAAACCCAGTCAGGCGGATCAGCGTGGTGGTTGCCAGCGGTCCGACGATCGCGCTCACCTCGTCCACTTCAAATCCGCGTTCCGCCAGATCGAGGACCAGTCCGGTCCGGGTCCAGCGGCGATGATCTTCGGGATGCGGATGGTAAAGCCAGGCTCCGTGAGTGGACAGCAAAAGCACGCCATTTTCGTCGAGCAAGCGGTGCATTTCGGCGCAATAGGAATCAAGGTTGCGGACATGCTCCAGCACCTGCACGGAAAGCACAGCGCCCGCCGCGCCATCGGCCAGCGGAACCCGGCCCTGCGCATCGATCTGCAGATTACCGCTGCCGTCAATATCAGCGCCGCGATAATCGATCTTCAGGTCGCGCATCATCTCGGCATAGGGCATGTCGCCGCAGCCCAGATCGACCATCATTGAGCCGGGCCGGACGTGCCGGCTCGCCTGTTCGCGCAGCTGCCGCGCCAGTTGCCGCAAGATCAGCCAGTCGGTATCCCAGATCCGCGGGACAGCCCGCCTTTCGCTGGTGTCGCTGTCGACCAAGCGGCCCTGCGGCACAGCATCGCTGCTGGCAAGTGAGGCGTCAGAACGCATGTTTTTCGCCCAGATTATCAAGCAGCAATTTCAGCACGAAGCCCGACAATACCATGACCACTCCGGCAACGCAGGCAGTGGAAATCGCGAATGCCAGATGGACCGACTGTTCCATCGGGCCGCCGACAAAGATCCAGTTCCACGCCAGCAACCCATCTGCCACAAAACCGCTCCCCGCCAGCACACAACCTGACAGGACCAGCCACTCAAGCGGCCGGCCGCGCATCAGCCAGGGGACGATCCGTCCGCCCTGAACCGGGTGATAGATCGCAATCGCCACCTTCGCCAGCGTTCCTAGCAGCACGGCAGACAGGCCGATCAGTGTCGCCATCGACGACAGCGCGACAAAGTGGATCCCGAAATAGCGCCCTCCGACTGTGACCGGCCCGGTCGACAGGAGCGCCAGGCCGATCGTACCGAGCACCAGCAGCGACAAGCCCGGGATCAGGTACATCGTGTCCGGCGCATGGGCGATGATCAAGCGCAGGTGGCGCCAGCCGTCGCGGAACGAGCGCAGATGCGGCGGGCGGTCGCGCTTGTCGGGGTAGAGCTTGATCGGCACCTCGCGGATCACCAGCCCGGCGCGGTGCGCGTTGATGACCATTTCCGAGGCGAATTCCATCCCCGGCGAGCGCGCGCCCATCCGGCCGAACGCCTCACGGGTAAAGCCGCGCATCCCGCAGTGGAAATCGCGGATCGGGGACTTGTGAAGCCAGCGGGCGATGGTCGAAAGCACGGGATTGCCCAGATAGCGGTGCAGGTGCGGCATCGCCCCCGGCTCGATCCCGCCGGCAAAGCGGTTGCCCATGACCAGCTCGGCGCCGTCCTCCAGCGCATCGATAAAGTCGTCGAGCGCGCTCCAGTCGTAGCTGTCGTCAGCGTCGGCCATGATCAGATATTTGCCGCGGGCAGAGCCGGCCGCCGCGCAGATCGCCGCGCCATATCCGCGGATCGGTTGATGGATCACCCGCGCCCCCAGTGCCTCGGCAATCTCGACCGAGCGGTCGGTCGAGCCATTGTCGCCGACCACCACCTCGCCGATAATGCCGCGCCGGGCGAAGGCATCGAGCGCCTTGGCGATGCAGATCCCCAGCGTGCGTTCTTCGTTGAGGCACGGGATGATCGCCGAGACCAGCGGCGCGTCCGGACTGTCGATGCTCGCGCTGCCCTTCGCGGCCTTATCGGCCTGGCCAGACTTATCCGCCTGGATAGCCGCAAAGTCTGACATGTTGCCCATCACGCTCATCAACAAGTGTCCATCTGCCAGTGGAATCGTAACCCGGGGCACAGGTCAAACGATGCCCCGCAGCCCCTGATCGGACTTAGGGTGAACTGGTTATTTAATGCTTAACAAAGGATAAATAGGGAGCACGCCCGCTCCCTCGCTCCTCCCCGCCCAGGCCCCTAAAACACAAACCATTTTCCTACACTCCCCGGTTGAGGCAGGCTCGCGCGCCTTTCCCCGGAGGCTCCTCATGATCGACCAGTCCCGCATCCCGTCCAAACGCGGCACGCTGCCCGTGTTCGCCCCCGTCCCGCGCCACTGCCAGCGCCACGATGGCTGGACGCCCGAGCGTCAGCGCAATTTCATCGAGGCGCTGGCCGATCTCGGCAGCGTCCGCGCCGCCGCCAATGCCGTCAACATGACCCCCGAAGGCGCCTACCTGCTGCGCCGCCATGCCGAGGCAGCCGAATTCCGCAAGGCGTGGGAAGCCGCGCTGGCCCTCGGCGTTCAGCGATTGGAAGACGTCGCGATGGACCGCGCGCTCCACGGGGTGGAGGTGCCGGTCTATTGCTTCGGCAAGATCATCGGCACACGGCGGGTCTACAACGATGCGCTGCTGATGTTCATCCTGCGCAACCGCGCCCCCAAACGCTTTTGCGCCGATGGCCGCGGCATGAACGCCGCCACCCGCAGCTCGCTCGCCCGGATGAAAAAGCAGTGGCGCGCGGACTGGGAACAGGAAGCCGCGTTGCTCCAGAACGAACACGAAGGCGGCGCCTATGCCGAACTTGACGAGAAGATTGATCTGATGCGCAGCCGCTGGCTTGAAAACCTCAGCCCCAAAACCCGCAAGCTGTTCGATGCCTACCAGGCCGCCCAAGCCCAGGACCACGCCAACGGCTATTGGCCGGCCGAGGAAGAGGATGCGGACGAGGATACGGATGAGGGCAATGAGCGCAATGAACCGCCCCTGCTGGGCGACAACCGGGGCCCAAGCGCATGAGCATCAGGGAACTGCCCGATTTTCTGCGGGTAGGAGACAAGGCGCTGGGCCTGCCAAACCGCCCCGGCTTCCGCCACATCATCGGCACCGCCCAGCCGGACATTCCGCCAATTGGCGCGGTCTCCTGCAACGATCCGGCGAGCGCGGGCGAGCAGGTGGTGCGCGAATGGCTGGCGCATGTGGTGGCGGGGCGGATTGGGGAGTGATGGGCACGTTGCGAGTTTCGATTGATT
The DNA here is from genome assembly GCA_046590275.1 of Novosphingobium sp. Lineage (GTDB taxonomy): Bacteria > Pseudomonadota > Alphaproteobacteria > Sphingomonadales > Sphingomonadaceae > Novosphingobium. The sequence continues at coordinate 4,923 of JBKJTN010000007.1, read as the reverse complement.
CAATTCATTCTATTCAAGCAAGCTCAAGAATGTCATTACACCGTTAGCGATAACTACAAAAAATATGGATAGAATAATCAGGTGTTCAGCATAAAGTTGCGGAAATACTTTTGACTTCGAAATTGGTTCGAGATATTTTTGGCGCTTTGGATCAAATAGCATTGTTCTTCCCAACACTGTCAAGAATAAGATAACTTTCACCGCAGCGATCAGCGTCACTCGATGCGCCGACAAGTTCTTCAAAAAACTCAAACATTGTCTGGCTGGCAGAATCGGTCAACTTCACCCATGTGACACGTTGGTCTGCATCATTTTCGATCCGTTCGATCAGGCCGGACTGTTCAAGAACGCCAAGCCAGCGCAGCCCGGTAGTGGAAGGAACGTCGGCAGCGATGCACGCGCTGGAAACCGAAATGCTGCGATTCTGCAGCCGAGCAGCAAAGAGATCGAGCAGCAAATCCCAACCCGGTTCGCCGAATAAGTCCGCAGCCAGGTAGCGCTTTCGTCGCCTGCGTGCCTTGTAGGTTTCAACCACCTTAGCGAGGACAATTTCGCGGTTGAGGTCCTTCCAAATCCGGTCTTTGGGGTTGACCTTTGATCCGGCGATAATGCTTTGTTCGGAAGCTTCTGATTCCATATCTGTTGCGATCCGTAACAGTTTCGTAGCGGTGCTGCGCAATTGGCTAGCCCTGCGGGTGGTCCCTTCGCTCATGGCATCAACCCCGCCGATCGCATGCTGAATACAGATGGCCCGGCCACGATCAGATGGTCATACAGCTCGATCCCGAGCAAGTTGGCAACCGACCAAGCCTGCTGGGTGAGAGCAATGTCGGCCTGGCTCGGCTTTGCCACACCCGAGGGATGATTGTGAAACAGCACGAGATTTGCCGAATTAAGCTCAAGAGCACGGCGCAGCAGCGGTCTCAGCCTGATAGTGATGTGCGACCAACCCCCGCTAGCCACCCTCTCATCCTTTAAATAACGCCGCTGGCTGTCCAAAAAGATCGCGTGGAGGTGTTCTTCAGCCTCGCCCTGCATTGTCGCGATTAGGTAATCCATGATCCGGCTATCGCGAGGATCAAACGACACTCGCCTCACATTTTCACGCATCCCTTCAAGGACCGCAGCCTTCGCAAAAAACAGCAATGCTGCCAGTGCTGCGCTGTCAGTATGCCGCGCCAGGGAAATTTGCGACTCGGCGAAAATTCCACTCAGCGAACCAAACCGCTCAAGCAACCGCGACGCTATCTCTTTTGACGACCCTGGATCGATTGCGCCGACCAATTGCGCCAGCAGGGCTTGTTGTCGCTCACGGAGCCCGACAATCTCATGCGAATACAGACTATCACCAGTGTTGCGCTCACAAGATAACTTGGCGCATAACGCATCAGGAGATACGCCATTGGATGAACGTGGATGTCGAAAACCATGACCAAATGCGCGGTCACGGCGATCAATTGCAAAGCTGCCGCCCATAATGGCCAGACTCTCATAGCAAATAGGGCGATCAAAAGGAAAGCTGCGAGACCGACTATGTCGATGAAGATTCCGATGTAATCTAACCCATAAAGCCGGATGCCGAAGAGGTTGAGCCGCAAAATGCTGAGTAAAAACATAGCAGCCACCACTTTGGCACCCTGACGCTCAGGCTCCCGACCCCAAGAAAATGGGACAAAGATGGCAAAAAGGTTGAGCGAACTTGACAGCAAGAACATGACCATGAGTCATACTCTTGCTGTCAGATGTTCCTTCGTCAACGATTAGGCAACAACTCGGAACGGAACGGCATCGGTCGACGCAGAGGGACAATCGCTGGGACCGCCAGCAAAGTCGGCCCGAGCTTCGCCGACCTTGAGAAGCTCACCGTGAGTGCGGACCAGATCAGCACGTGCATCAGAGAGCGAAGAAAGGCTGCGAACGAGGCGCATGATGGCAGCCTGTCCGGTCGCCAGCGGTGACCCAGTATCGACCCGCGCCTGCGCCATAGTCGCGAGTAGTGCGGCGCTGCTGGCAAGCGCTCGGTCAATTTCGGCTTCGCTGGTGTGGAGTTCACGGATGATGCGGTTTGCGGCTGTCTGCGGTGTCATTGGCATGTTCATTTCCCCTCCCGGACAGCACACGCTGCCGGGGTTGTAGTCGACAAAGCTCGAAGGCTGTCCGTCTAGAGCAGTTTCGTCAAAGTCTGGGCGATGGAAACCAACGCCAGAAACATCAGTGCGATAAAAGCTGCGAGGCCAAAAATCGCCAGTATTCGCCCGAAAATGCCAAAACGGTTATCAAGTGCCTCCAGGCCTGACATTGATCGGGGTTCCAGGTTCCACGGTGCGGGAATGTCTAACACTGCGACATCCGATAACGTATAAACTGGGTCCCGAGTCAGGTCCTGTTCAACGGTTTGCGGCGGTTCGGGTGGTAAGACCACATACGGAAATCCGTATACGGTTTCTTCGCATGTCTCCAGCAAGTGACTATAGGCGCGAGCCAACTCACCACGCGACGCGGAGCCGAGCTTTTGCCGCGCCGAAACGATACGCTGATCGACTGTGTAAGGTGAAATCTGAAGAGTCCGAGCGATTTCTTTCGACGACTTGTGCTGTAGCACAAGGTCCAAAACCTCCCGCTGCTTCTTGGTAAGGGATGTCAGAACCCCTTGCGCTTCCCCAACTTGATACATGTGCCCCGTTCGCCTTTCTTGAGCGAAGCATAGCAAATGCGAGGCGGGAATGTAACAAGCGTTGACGTCAAAAGCCCGAGAATCAGATTTTGAATTGCTCTCGAAGCCGGACGCGATCCGCTTTCAATGTCTCGATCGCATTGTTTAGATGGATCGAACTCATTGAAAATTGTGCACGATCAAGGGCATTTTGCACCAAAATCAGCACCGCCAGAGATTCATCCAAAACATCCATTTTGGATGGAATGTCGAGGTTCGCTTCCGGCGTCTTGTCGTCGGAAGTGGGCATTTAATCGGATTCCGATCTGTTGCGGCACGATTGGCAGCGCAAATTTCATCTCGCCTACATCAATGCGAGTAGGGATTAAACTGTATATACGAGATATAGAAAGTCTCACAACCGGCGATTCACTTATATACGTACCAAATTGAGACCAAGGTGCCACAGGCAACGCAAAGTCGCCTCAAGATAATTCATGCGGGACAGCGGATTTCCTGCCGCTATCGCTGATATTTCTGGTGGGGACGCGCCAGATAAGCATGAGCATGGTCTCGCTTGCATGACACCTAAGCCGAGGAGCATGCCGATTTAGAAATTGGCATGCTCCCCCAGATTTTCCACAAAAATTTCAAAAGTGGTAATTCACACCTATCCGCAACGATGTCACGTTTGGTGAAATTCCCAGTATAGCTTCGGGCCCAGTCCCAATGCTCCAGCACTGCCCAGCATTTGACCCATCGTTATCCTGAAAGCAAACACTGCGCTTGGAATAGGTAGAACGAAGAAATTCGCCTTTAACGCTGAAGTCTTTAAATTGATGTTCTACGCCAGCGCCGTAAGTATAACCCGTCAAAATACCATTCCAGCTGGCTCCGTAATTGGGAGAATGCGTGCTCCAGGTATTCGCATTCAATGAAACTTCACGAAAACTGGCATCAGCCGCCGCAAAACCGCCGGTCACGTAAAGCAAGGTCTTCTGTTCGGCCAACCCAGCCCGAAGGCGCAGACTGGAAGTCCACGAAAACTTCGATCGCCATTCAAATGATTCGTCAATAGCACCATAAGACGTTCTTGGAGTGGTGATAGATCGTCCCCCTCCCGAACCAAAATCAGCCTCTATTCCAACTAGAAAGTTATCGTCGATCAAAGCGTTTTGTCCGATGGTCACACCAATCTCAGGTTTATTGAAATCAACCGTCGGTGCATCGCACGCGGCCCAGCACCAGTTGTCCTTGAAATCGGTGTTGGTAGCGTTAACGCCTGCGTGAACGCCAACATAGGCGCCAGTCCATGCATCTTCTTCGGCGTAGGCCGGGTTAGAAACGATGGTAATCGCGAGACAAGAAACTATTAAAACTTTTTGCATTTCAAAACCCCTAATTGCTACCTCATCTCATGATCTGAAATGATCGATGGCATTAGCAATGATGACTTTTTTTCCCTGAAAAGCTGTTTAGTTAATTAACGACGCTTATGCGTATAAAATGTTAACGATCGATTCATTTGAAGAGGTAACTACTAGCGTGTAGATTGCAGGAATTGGGAACATTCGCCGCTGCAATTACGGTGACAAGTGCAACAACCCCCAATTGCAGCACCGCAAGGTCAGCTAGGTAAACACCCATATTCGTCACACTGGCTGTTGCCTTGATGCCGCGCGCCAATGATACTCAAACCCGATGGATGAAATCTATCGGACCAAAACATTCAAATACGGCAACGGTGTAGCTGTACGATTGCCCAAGGCGTTTGGTTTTGGCGTGGGAGTGGGGGTGATCATTGAGCGGCGCGGAGACTGCATCGTGATCCGTAGGGCTTTGGTTGCTTCGTCCAAGGCACCGGGATGAATTTCGTTCGATTTCGCTGACAGCACACTAATTCCCCATTCCGGGAGCGCGAGGGCAATGGCCCTCGCAACTAAGCTGCTCTGCAAACGAACCCTCGCGCGCGGCCTTCTCTGTCACGGCCCGGTTGTCATTTTCTGGCGAAAATGCCTGACAGGCCCGTGACGTCGATCGGCTCCACCTGTGGTGTGCCGTCGGCCGGGCCCGGCGCTTTATTCGCGCCTAAGCTGCCGTTGCTGCGCAACGTCGCTTACGCGCGGGCGCTCGGCCTCACTCCTCCCCCATCCTGAGCGCCGCGATGAAGGCTTCTTGTGGGATGCTGACGTTGCCGTACTCGCGCATCCTCGCCTTGCCCTTCTTCTGCTTGTCGAGCAGCTTTTTCTTGCGTGAAATATCGCCGCCGT
>JBKJTN010000005.1:0-13433 GCA_046590275.1 Novosphingobium sp. | reverse complement strand
CGGATTTCGGCACAATACGCCAGCAGTGCCGCATCGCCATCATCGTCGCGCAGCATCGGAAGAATCACGATCTGGTGCGGGGCGATGGCGGGCGGCACGCGCAGGCCATCATCATCGCCGTGCGTCATGATCACCCCGCCGATCAGGCGCGTCGATACACCCCAGCTGGTGGTGTGGCACAGCGCCTGCTGGCCTTCCCTGTCCTGGTAGCGAATGTTCGCCGCCTCGGCGAAACCCGTCCCCAGATAATGCGAGGTGCCGGCTTGCAGCGCCTTGCCGTCCTGCATCATCGCTTCGATCGAATAGGTCGCCACTGCGCCGGGGAAACGCTCATTCTCTGGCTTTTCACCCGCGATCACCGGCATGGCCAACGCCTCTTCCGAAAAAGAGCGGTACATTTCCAATGCGCGAAGGGTTTCTTCCATCGCATCATCGCGGTCTGCGTGAGCAGTGTGGCCTTCCTGCCAAAGAAATTCGCTGGTCCGCAGGAACATCCGCGTGCGCATTTCCCAGCGGACCACGTTGGCCCACTGATTGGTCAGCATCGGCAGATCGCGCCAGCTCTGGATCCAGCGGCTCATCGCCTGACCAATTACGGTCTCCGAAGTCGGACGGACGATCAACGGTTCTTCCAGTTTCGCCTCGGGATCGGGCACCAGCCCGCCCTTCCCGTCGCCAATCAGCCGGTGATGGGTCACCACCGCCATTTCCTTGGCAAAGCCCTCAACATGCTCGGCTTCCTTGGCGAAAAAGCTGAGCGGGATGAACAGCGGGAAATAGCAGTTCTCAACCCCAGCAGCCTTGATCCGCGCATCCATCAAGGCCTGGATCCGTTCCCAGATGCCATAGCCCCAGGGCCGGATTACCATGCAGCCGCGCACGCCCGACTCTTCGGCCATTTCGGCTTCGGCGATAACCTCCTGATACCACAGGGCAAAATCTGCATCGCGGGTGACGGACAGGGCGTGACGGATAGCGGACACGGAAAATCGCCTTCAATTGATCATGGTGTTACGAAGCAGCCGTTGCGGGCCGGGCTCATTTGCTGAGCGCGTCGAGCTTCTTCTGCATTTCGGCCATCTGAGCGCGCAGAGCAGCAATCTCGGTCTTCTGGGCAGCGGCATCTTTTTTGTCTTCGGTACCGCCGGGCAGAAAGGCCGAAGCCGCCGCCTTGAACATCGCCAGGTTCTGCTGAGCCAGTTTGGCCAGAGGATTATTGCCCAAGCTATCTTCGAACGCCTGACGCAGCTTTTGCTGGTTGGTCCGGAAATTGTCCATCGAGGCTTCAAGGTAATGCGGAACCAGCGACTGCATCGAATTGCCGTACATCGAGATCAACTGGCGCAGGAAATTAACCGGCAGCATCTGCTCGCCGGTGGTCGATTCCTCTTCCATGATGATCTGAGTCAGGATCTGGTGGGTAATCTCGGCCCCGGTCTTGGCGTCGAGCACTTTGAAATCGATTCCCTCGCGGGTCATCTTGGCCAGATGATCCAACGTAATATAGCTCGATGACTGCGTATTATAGAGCCGCCGGTTGGCGTATTTCTTGATTATCACGGTATCGTCCTTACCGCGCGCGCCGCTGCTGCTGCTCATTTCAGTACCCTTGGGAATTGTGCCGATCATCGTCATGTTAGCACTTGCAACAACGGCAACGCAACAAGCGCTTTGCTGCGCAGCAAAAACCGCTGATCAGCGCCCGAAACGGCGACCCAGCAAGGTCAGTAGCTCGTACTGTGACAAGCCGCTTGCTGCAGCTGCTTGCGGCAGCGCATAGTCTAGCGAAACCCAGTCACCCTCGCTCAGTTCGGGAGCTGGCCCGAGGTCGATTACGGTCATGTCCATTGAGACCCGGCCCAGAACTGGCAACGGGCGTCCGGCGGAATGCAGCATGCCTTTGCCCGACCAGCAACGCAGATAGCCGTCTGCATAACCAATACTCACCACCCCAACCCGCTGTGCTGCAGCGGCGGTGTAGGTGGAGTTATAACCCACGCTGTCGCCCGCCTGCAATTGGCGCACCTGCATGATCGCCGCTTCGGGAAACGCGACCTGGCGCAATTCGCCGGCCAGCTCCGCCCGAGGGATTCCGCCATAAAGCGACAAGCCGGGCCGCGTCAGTTCGCCATGATAGGCCATCCCCAGCGCAATACCGGCACTGTTGGCCAGGCTGCTGCGGCGATGCCGGATCTGAGCCTTGGCCTCAACCCAGCGCCGGCGCTGTAACTCGTTGAGCGGCACGTCCTCATCGGCGCAGGCAAGGTGTGACATCAGCAGATCAACATCGAGCCGCGCCACTACCTCGTCAGCCAGCGCGTCCATCGGCAGGCCAAGCCGATTGATGCCGCTATCGACCATCAAGTCGCACAGCCCGCCGCCAGCTGCGAGCCAAAGCTGGGCCTGATGGAGGGAATTGATCACTGGCTTAGTCCCGGTGGCACGCGCATAAGCAGCGTCCGCCGCATCGAGTGGACCATGCAGTACCGAGATCGAAGCGGGCGGAACCGTGCCGAGCAGATCGGGAACTTCGAGCCAATGCGCGACAAAAAAATCGCGCGCGCCGGCTGCCCACAGCACGGGGACGGCAACAGCAGCGCCCAGCCCATAGGCATCGGCTTTGACCGCGGCCCCGGCCCGCGCCTCGCCCGAAAGCCGGTCCAGCGCCGACCAGTTGCCCGCCAGCGCCAAACGATCAATCCGCAGCCGCAGCGCAGCTGGAGGTGGTTCAGGCGGCATTTTCGACGAAGTCTCGCGGCTTCCCGTTAGGCAAGCCCCACCAAGCTACCACCATGGCCATCAGCACAACCACCCAAGTGTACCACAGGCCCGAATATGGATCACCGGTCTTGGCGACGATATAGCTGGCGATGAACGGCAGAAACCCGCCGAAATAGCCAGTGCCGATATGATAGGGGATCGACATTGAACTGTAGCGGACCTTGGCCGGAAACATCTCGGTCAGCTGCGCCGCAACCGGGCCGTAGGTTGCCGCCGAAAGCACCATGAGAACCAACAACGATGAAATGATCAGCGCCGATTGACCCAATGTGGGCGTGATTTTGCTGACGCTGAACAGCTTTTCACCCAGCACGGCTTCGATCTGGGCTTTGCGGACTTTGGCATCGGTCCAGTCGAGCGCATCCAGCGCCAAGACGCGCCCGCTGCCTGCGGCCAATTCGAGTTTGTCGGCCTTCTCCAGTTGGTATGCGATCCCCGCGCCGGCAAAATCACCCATCAGCTTGCCGCATCGGGTTTCCTGCTTCGTGGCGAAAGGATTGTAATTGCAGTCAGGCCCGCGGATGGTCCATTCGATTGAAGTCCGCGCGCCCTCGGGCTGCGCGGCCGCACCCATCATCCAGAATGTCGGGAACAGCAGCAGCAAGGTCAGCGCATAACCGATCACAATCGGCTTCTTGCGACCGATACGGTCGGATAGCTTGCCGAAATAGACGTAGAACGACATCCCGATCAGGGCCGAGATCCCGACCAGTATTTCCGCGTAAGTATCCTCGACGTGCATCGACGACTTGAGGAAATTGAGGCCGGAAAACATTGCGGTGTACCAGATCACTGTCAGCCCGGCGCCGATCCCAAACAGCGCAATCAGGATCCGGGTCTTGTTGCCGGGATAGGTGAAGCTTTCGACAAACGGGTTCTTGCTGGTTTCACCCGCGTCCTTCATCGCCAGAAACACCGGGCTTTCCGAAAGCTTAATCCGCATCCACAGCGAGATCGCGAGCAGCGCAATGCTCAGCAGGAACGGCACCCGCCAGCCCCAGTCGTTCCAGACCTCGGTGCTCATGGAAGCCTTGCAGGCCAGTACGACGACCAGGCTCAGCACAAAGCCGCCGACCACGCTGGATTGAATAAAGCTTGTGAAAAAGCCTCGCTTTTCAAACGGAGAATGCTCAGCGACGTAAATCGCGGCGCCGCCATACTCGCCGCCCAGCGCCAGGCCCTGCAAGATTCGCAAGAAGATCACGATCGCCGGTGCCCACAAGCCGATCGATGCGGCCGAGGGGATCAGGCCAACACCTGCGGTGGCGATTCCCATCAAGGTCACAGTAACCAGAAATGTGTATTTTCGTCCCAGCCTGTCGCCGAGATAGCCGAACAAGACCGCGCCAAGCGGCCGGAAGCCAAAGCCTACCGCGAACACCAGCCAGAACAGCAGCATTTCCAGTGCTGGGTTGCCGGTAGGAAAGAAAGTTTTTGAAAGGATCGCACCCAGCGTTCCGTAGATAAAGAAATCATACCATTCGAAAATCGTACCGGCCGATGAAGCCGCGATCACCAATCGCATTTCCTTTGCGGTGGGTTCTGCGGCTGCGCCTTCAGCAGTTTGCGATTGTACCATTCCTCAATCCCCCAGGGCCGACGCAATTGCTCTAGCGAGGGTTTCAGCTTGAGGGAAGCGCTGCCAATGCGGCCTTCCACGGCAACAATATAGCGCCGTGACGCGCGGGATAGGCACGCGCCGCCGCGATCTGGGAAAGTCCTGGCCAGTCAGGCAGCGGGGCGCTGCCGCGCAGCCATTGCCCGATATCCCGTTCGCTCTGTTCGAGCGCTGCACGGTTAAGCCCGGGCGCGGCGGCAGCAAAGATCGCGGCCGATCCCTGGCCAATTGCGCAGGCATGAACACGCAGCCCGACGCGTTCGATCCGGTCATCAGGCGCCAGCGTCAGGCCAACCACAACGGTGCTGCCGCAAGTGGGAGAACGCGACGCACCCTTAAAGGCCATCGCTTTATCCCACGGCCAATTGGCCAGGCTGGTCGCCAGCGAAAGAACTTGCGGCGTGTATAATACCGTAGCCGAAGCCACAGGCTATTTCTTGGCCTTGGCCGCAGCCTTGGCCTCAGCATTTCCACTGGCTTGGCGCCGCTCAGCGATCATCCTGACCAAGCGTTCGCTGCTGGCGCTGATGATCGGATAGCTGCGTGCCTGGGTGATCCACTGCGGCCGTCCGCCGAACCCCCAGGTAACATCGAAGCCAAGCATCAGAACCGAGAAAGCCACGACGATGATGACCATTCCCTTCATCGCCCCAAAACCAAGTCCGAGCACCCGGTCAATCGGCCCCAACACCGAATTGCGGCTGGCCTCGCCGAATGAATTCGCGAGCAATTTGACGATTGCGTAGGGCAGCAGCAACAGCAATGCGAAGGCCAGAACAGCCGAACCTGACGGGGTGCCAATAAATGGACGGAGCAATTCTGCCAACGGCGTGTGCAGTTGGTGGATAGCGAATAGCGCGATCACCCAAGCGGCAAGCGCCAGTATCTCTTGCACAAAGCCGCGCAAGAAACCGGTGATGGCGCCAAGGCCAACGAGTACGAGAACGGCGATGTCAAAACCTGTCATATCTTGCTGAAGCTAATCTTCGACCATGATGCGGTCAACGAGATTTGGCAGCAGGGACATTCCTGCATAGCGCACAGCTCCGAAATCCTGCCCGCCTTCGGGCGGACCACAAGCCCTGCCAAAGCCCAGCTTGGCCGCTTCACGGACCCGGATTGCAGCATGGGTGACCGAACGAATCTCTCCGGCGAGCGAAACTTCGCCAAACCAGACGGCATCCGCTGGAAGCGGCCGATCTGCCAGGGCGGAGACCAGAGCAGCCGCCACGGCAAGGTCAGCTGCAGGGTCTGCCAGTCGGTAACCTCCTGCTACATTCAGATAAACTTCGCAGGATGAAAAGTTCAGTCCGCACCGGGCTTCAAGCACCGCGAGCAGCATCGCCAGCCGACCATTGTCCCATCCGACCACTGCCCGGCGCGGAGTCGCCCCGCTGGCGAGCCGCACGATCAGGGCCTGGATTTCTACCAGCACCGGTCTTGTTCCTTCGACTGCAGGAAACACCGCGCTGCCGGGCACTGGCTCGTCCCGTCCCGAAAGAAACAGCATCGAGGGATTGGCAACTTCTTCCAGCCCCGCCCCGGCCATCGCGAAAACCCCGATCTCGTCGACCGGTCCGAAGCGATTCTTCAAGGATCGGAGAATCCGGTACTGGTGGCTGCGCTCGCCTTCAAAACTCATCACCACATCGACCATATGTTCCAGCACACGCGGGCCGGCGATGCTGCCATCCTTGGTGACATGGCCAACCAGGACCAGCACAACACCGTTTTCCTTGGCGTAGCGGATCAATTCAAACGCCGAGCCGCGGACCTGACTGACAGTGCCCGGCGCGCCTTCGATCTGGTCGGAATGCATGGTCTGGATCGAATCGATCACCAGCAGCGTGGGCGCATTCATGCCGCTTAGCGTAGTGACGATATCGCGCACGGACGTTGCCGCGGCGAGCCGGATCGGGGCACCGGAAAGACCCAGACGGTCAGCCCGGAGGCGAACCTGCCCCGCCGCCTCCTCCCCGCTGATATAGACCGCATCACCGCCTGCCTGGGCGACCAGCGCAGCACATTGCAGCAGCAGCGTCGATTTCCCGATCCCCGGGTCGCCGCCCATCAGGATTGCCGAGCCGGGAACCAGCCCTCCACCCAAAGCTCGGTCAAATTCGGCAAGCCCGGTCGACCTGCGGCGCAGCAACTCACCGGGCGCATCAAGGGGTTCGAACTGGATCGAACGTCCGCCGGAAGAGAGATCATGCTTGGAAGAAAACACCGTCTGCGGCGCCTCTTCAGCCAGCGTGTTCCATTCGCTGCAATCGGTGCATTGGCCCTGCCAACGGGTGGCGACACTGCCGCAGGAGGCGCAGACATAGCGACGTTTTGGTTTGGCCATGCAAATTATCTAACGAGAACGGATCAAGAACGCAATTGCCAACTGTGTCGCACTGCGTCAAACAACCCGGATGCGCCAAAAGGAATTGAGAATTGCCCTCATTTGTTACGGCGGGATCAGCCTTGCGGTCTATATGCATGGCGTCACGAAGGAGCTTTGGAAGCTCGCCCGCGCGAGCCGCGACTTTCTGGCCCGCAAGGAAGGCTGCAGCGGCACGCAGGCTGTCTATCTTCGCTTGCTCCAGCGGATCGAACAGAACCACGGGCTGCGGCTGCGGGTTATGCCCGACATTGTTGCCGGGGCCAGCGCAGGCGGGATCAATGGGGTGTTTCTCGCCCAAGCGATCCATTCCGGGCAAAGCCTTGAGCCGCTGACCAGCCTGTGGCTCGAACGCGCCGATGTGGATGTATTGCTCGATCCCTATGCAAAGCCTTTCTCCCGGTTCAGCAAGTTCTGGGCGATGCCGCTAGTCTGGTACATACTAACCCGCGCGGTCAAAGACATCACATCCAGCGTTGCGCCCGAATCGCATCGCGAAGTGCGGGCCAAGCTCTCCCGCCTGATCCGCGCGCGCTGGTTCGCGCCGCCGTTCGCCGGTCTGGGTTTTTCGCACCTGCTGGCCGAAGCGCTGGACACGATGGCTGTCAGTGAGTGCGAGTTGCCGCTGCTGCCCCCCGGCCACCCGCTTGACCTGTTTGTTACTGCAACTGATTTCAAAGGCCATATGGAAGTGCTTCGGCTCCACAGCCCGGCCCTGATCGAAGAGAGCGAGCATCGGCTGTCGATCGGCTTTAGCGCGGCGACTCCCGAAAAGTCCGGAGGTTCGCTTGCCTCGCCGCTTGAGCTGATCTTCGCGGCCCGCGCAACAGCGAGCTTTCCGGGCGCCTTTCCGGCCCTACAATTGCGTGAAATCGATCGACTGGCAGAATTGCGTGGAACCCCCTGGACCGGCCGCGAGGCATTTGTCACCAGGGTGATGCCCGAACACACGAGGCGCGGCGAGACCGAGGGGGTCGCGTTGATCGACGGTTCGGTGCTGGTAAACGCTCCCTTTTCCGAGGCTATGGCCGTTCTCAGCAATCGCCCGGCTGAGCGCGAGGTGGACCGGCGGTTTGTCTATATCGATCCCCGGCCGGACGAAGTTGGCGGCATGGCGCGTGATGATCCGCGCCCGCCAGGTTTCTTCTCAGTAATCTTCGGCTCGCTTTCATCAATCCCGCGCGAGCAGCCGGTGCGTGACAACCTCGATCAAATCGCCCGCCATTCGCGCCATCTCACCAGCCTGCGGGTGATCATCGACGCTTTGCGACCAGAGGTGGAAGAAGCGGTCGGCAAGCTGTTCGGCCGGACGCTGTTCTTTGACCGGCCAACGGTTGGCCGTCTGACCGGCTGGCGAAGCAAGGCCCAACAGGCGGCGGCAGAAAAGGCCGGCTATGCTTATCACGGATATGCGCAGGTCAAATTCGCCGGGATTATCGATGCGCTGGCCGACCTGATCCATTCCAGCGCGCCCGAATTGATGCTGGCCGGGCCGGAGCCGATTGCCGATCATTTGACGGCCTATCTCGCGACTGTCGGGCTGGACCGGATATCGGCGATGCGCGGCGGGGCGAGCGAAAAGGCGATCGAATTCTTCCGCGATCATGATCTGGGATTCCGCATTCGCCGCTTGCGCCTGCTCGCCCGGCGGCTCTCGACCGATTGGGATGACATCGATGCCGTCGCTCCTAATGCCCGTGAACACGCCCGTGATGCGGTTTACCGTGCGCTCGCGCTTTATTTTGAGCGAGAATCGGCAGCCGCGCTCGGGCCCGATTTCGGCGCGATTGCCGTGCATGTGTTTGACGATCCGATGCGGGTTATCGAGACGATCACCACGCGCCGCCAGCTGCCCGCCATCGATTTGCTTGTCGATGCCATGCTGGTCAAAGCAATGCGTGCCATTCCGCGCGAATTGCGGCGGCGGATCCTGCTGAGCTTTCTGGGCTTTCCCTATTACGATACCGTCACCCTGCCGCTGCTGCGCAGCGAGGGATCGTCCGAGTTCGAGCCAGCTAAGGTCGATCGTATCTCGCCCGATGATGCCAATTCGATCCGCGGCGGCGGAGCGCATGACTGCTTGCGCGGGGTGGAGTTCTACAATTTCGGGGCCTTCTTCAGCCGCGCCTATCGCGAGAATGACTATTTGTGGGGCCGCCTGCACGGGGCCGAACGGATGATCGATCTTGTCGCCTCGGCGTTGCCCGCAGGTGCGCCGTTCGATATCGCCGAACTGAAGGACATCAAACGAGAGGCATTCCTTGCCATTCTCGCCGAAGAGGAAGGCCGGTTGATGGCCGATCCCATGCTGGTTCCAGGCATTCGCGCGGAGGTTGAGCGTAATAGCCAAACCTAGACCCTGTTCGATTTTGATTGATTCAAAATCTGGGCCTAAGTTGTTGTCTGGTCGTGATTTCCGAGCCGCGAAATGTTCCATTTCACTTGAAACCACTCTAATGCTGGTGAGGGCGTCCCGCTGGTTTCGTGTCGAGGCTGCGCCAGATCGCCGTTGCGAAGTCATCGGCTGAGACGAAACCGTCCGGCTTTTCAATCGACTTTAACGGATTGGCGGCCAGGAAGCTCGCCAGCGTCTGCTTGCGAGCGCGGGCCTTGCGCACTGTTTCAACCGCACCTGCAATCATGGTGCGCCAAGCCTGCAAATCGGCGCGGGTCGCCACTGGGCCATGCCCCGGAATTATTTTGGTCGAAGCGTTGGTCATCGCCAGTACCCGGTCGAGCGTGGTTACAAGGCGGAGCGCATTGCCGTCAGAACTGATATCGATGAACGGAAAGCCAAGTCCGTTCATCATGAGGTCCCCAGTGTGGAGGACATTGGCCTTGCGCCATAGCAGCACCGTGTCGCCATCGGTATGTCCGCCGCCAGTAAACACGGCGTCGATATCGTCGCCATTCAGGTGAAACGTCAGTCCCTGTGCATAGGTCACTACCGGCAGGGCTGCGGCAGGTGCCGGCGGAGTAACGTTACCGGCAACCTTGCCACCGGCTGCCATCCGAACCCGGACATTATCGTGGGCAAAAATGGTCACACCAGCCTTGCCGAGGTTTTCGTTCCCACCGCTGTGATCAAAATGCCAATGTGTATTGACCAGATATCTGACCGGCGGCGCGCCTAGTCTGGCGACAGCGGCCGTAATCTTATCGGTCAGCGGCGCGAACTGATCGTCAATCAGTACAGTCCCGTCAGGGCCATAAGATACGCCGATATTGCCCCCCAAACCGAACAGCACTGCAACGCCCGGGGCCAGGACCTCGGCCTTGATTTCAACTTTACTGAATTCGGGTGCCTGGGCTGCGGCGGGAGCGGAAATTGCAGCAAGAGCCAGGGTTATCTGTTGGATCGCAAGGAACGGGCGCATCAATCAGCCTCCAGCAGGTATGATGTGAGGCTAGACTGCGCTTTCCGCTCTGGGAAGCCCCCATCTTAGACTCTGCTCTAAACTCAGACCTTGAACGCTTCCTTCAATCGCTCAAAAAAACCCTTGGACTGCGGGCATTCCTCGCCAGTCTCGGTAGCCTGAAGTTCCTTGAGCAGATCCTTCTGGCGAGCCGAAAGCTTGGTCGGGGTTTCGACCATGATTTCGACAACAAGATCGCCATGCCCCCTGCCCTGCAGGACCGGCATGCCCGCGCCGCGTTTGCGCAATTGCTTGCCGGACTGGATCCCGGCTGGGATAGTAATGACATGCCACTGGCCATCAAGGCCCGGAATCGCGATCTCTCCCCCCAATGCTGCGCTAGTGAAAGTGATCGGAGCGCGGGTGATCAGCGTGGTACCGTCGCGTTCGAACACCGGATGGCGGCGGATGTGAAGGAAGATATAAAGGTCACCCGGCGGTGCGCCGAACGGCCCCGCCTCGCCTTTGCCGGCCAAGCGGATCCGGGTGCCGGTATCGACGCCTGGGGGCACATTGACGTCGAGTTTTTGTGCTTGATCGACCCGGCCTTCGCCGCGGCATGATTGGCAAGGCTTTTCGATTACCTCGCCCCGCCCCTGGCAAGTCGGGCAGGTTCGCTCGACCATAAAGAAGCCCTGTTGGGCCCGCACCTGACCGTGACCACCGCATAGATTGCAACGCCGTGTGCCGGTTCCAGGTTCCGCACCCTTACCGCCGCAAGGCTCACAAGCGGCTGAAACCTCGATCTCGATCTGGGCAGTCTTGCCGTGAAACGCCTCGTCGAGGCCGATTTCCATGTCATAGCGCAAATCGGCCCCGCGCCGGGCCTGTTGCCGCCCGCCGCCGCCAAAGGCGCTGCCGAAAATCGTCTCGAAAATATCGCCAAGGTCCGAAAAGCCGCCGGCATTACCGCCGCCGTTTCCGCCCATCCCGCCATTTTCAAAAGCGGCGTGGCCGAACCGGTCATAAGCCGCACGCTTCTGCGGATCGCTCAGGCAGGCATAGGCCGTGCTGATCGCTTTGAATTTGGTTTCGGAATCGTCACAGCCCGGATTCTTGTCCGGGTGAAAGCGCATCGCAAGCCGACGATACGACGATTTGATCGTCGCATCGTCGGCGGTGCGTTCAACTTCCAGCAGCTGATAGAAATCAGTTTCGACTGACATTAGTGAGGCCCCTCACACCCCTCCCCTTTCGGGAAGCGGACTTTGCCTGATCAGCCCTTGTTCTCATCGACTTCCGAGAATTCGGCATCGACCACATCTTCAGCATCTTCAGCCGGGGCGTCGCCGCCCGGCGAAGCAGCTGATGCCTGCTCCTTCTCGTAGATCGCCTGGCCCATCTTCATCGCCTTGTCGGTGAGTTCCTGGGTCTTGGCAGTCATAGCATCGACATCGCCACTTTCAATCGCGGTCTTAGCTTCGGCAATGGCAGTTTCGATCTCGGCCTTCAATTCCGCGTCGATCTTGTCGCCATTTTCCTCAAGCTGACGTTCGGTCGCGTGAACCAGGCTGTCGGCGTTGTTCTTGGCCTCTGCTTCAGCGCGTCGCTTCTTGTCTTCTTCGGCAAACTGCTCCGCATCGCGGACCATCTGGTCGATGTCGGCATCCGAAAGTCCGCCCGAGGCCTGAATGCGGATCTGCTGTTCCTTGCCGGTGCCTTTGTCTTTGGCGCTGACATTGACGATTCCGTTGGCATCGATATCGAAGGTCACCTCGATCTGCGGCACGCCGCGACGCGCGGACGGAATACCGACCAGATCGAACTGGCCGAGCATCTTGTTGTCGGCCGCCATTTCACGTTCGCCCTGGAATACCCGGATCGTCACCGCCTGCTGATTGTCGTCAGCGGTCGAATAGATCTGGCTCTTCTTGGTGGGGATCGTGGTGTTGCGATCGATCATCCGGGTGAACACCCCGCCCAGGGTTTCAATTCCCAGCGACAGAGGGGTCACATCAAGCAGCAGCACGTCCTTGACGTCGCCTTGCAGCACGCCTGCCTGAATGGCAGCGCCCATCGCCACCACTTCATCGGGATTGACCCCGGTGTGCGGTTCCTTGCCGAAGAAATCCTTCACTGCTTCGCGAACCTTGGGCATGCGGGTCATCCCGCCAACCAGCACCACTTCGTCGATGTCGGCAGCTTTGAGGCCGGCATCGGCCAGTGCCTTCTTGCATGGATCCAGCGTGCGCTTGATCAACGCGCCGACCATCTTTTCAAGGTCCGCCCGGGTAATCACTTCGACCAAATGCAGCGGCGTGGTGGCGCCGCCTTCCATCCGGGCGGTGATGAATGGCAGGTTGATTTCGGTGGACTGGGCGCTCGACAGCTCGATCTTCGCCTTTTCGGCAGCTTCCTTGAGCCGCTGCAGCGCGAGGCGATCGGTCTTGAGGTCGATGCCTTCCTTCGCTTTGAACTTCTCGGCCAGATATTCGACGATCTTGGCGTCGAAATCCTCGCCACCCAGGAACGTGTCGCCGTTGGTCGATTTCACTTCAAACACGCCGTCGCCGATCTCGAGCACCGACACGTCGAACGTGCCGCCGCCGAGGTCATAAACCGCAATCGTCTTGCCGTCGTTCTTCTCGAGCCCATAGGCGAGCGCTGCGGCAGTCGGTTCGTTGATGATGCGCAACACTTCGAGGCCAGCGATCTGTCCGGCGTCCTTGGTCGCCTGGCGCTGCGCGTCGTTGAAGTAAGCGGGAACGGTGATCACCGCTTGGGTAACGGTCTCGCCGAGATAGGCCTCGGCCGTTTCCTTCATCTTCTGCAACGTGAAGGCGCTGACCTGCGACGGCGAATAATCCTTGCCCCCGGCCTGCACCCATGCATCGCCATTCGGTCCCTTGACGATCTTGTACGGGACAAGCTCAGTGTCCTTCTTGGTGATCGGGTCGTCGAAGCGACGGCCGATCAGTCGCTTGACCGCGAAAATCGTATTGTCGGGATTGGTCACCGACTGGCGCTTGGCTGGCTGGCCGATCAGCCGCTCGCCGTCCTTGGTGAACGCGACCACCGACGGAGTGGTGCGCGCGCCTTCGCTATTCTCGATCACCTTAGGCTTGCCGCCCTCCATCACTGCGACGCAGCTGTTGGTCGTACCAAGATCGATACCGATCACTTTTGCCATAGTCTTTACCCTCTACTAGCCCCACGGGGCGCGCCGTTCGGTGCGCCCGCGTTTTGAATTGTCGAGGGCGATATAGGTGTGTGTTTGCAAGCGACAAGGGCG
>JBKJTN010000197.1:0-11986 GCA_046590275.1 Novosphingobium sp. | reverse complement strand
GGCCTCGCCAATGCCTTTATCAAGGAATATCCATTGGGCCGTGTCGGAACCTCAGAGGACATTGCCCATGCCGTGCTGTGGCTGGCCGATGATGCAACCTTTGTCTCCGGCCAGAATCTGCAGATCAACGGCGGGTTGACGCTTCGCCGCAATCCGCGGCCCGAAGAAATCGGCGCCGCGATCGGAGCAGCCATGGCGGCGCAACCGGCCAGCTAAAGCTTGAGGAGCTGTTTGCCCTTGTTGGCGCCGACAAACAGGCGCTGCAAGGTGGCTGGCGCGTTCTCAAACCCATGCTGGATATCTTCCTGATAGGTCAGCTTGCCTTCCTGCGCCCACTTTACCAGCCGCTTGCGAATGTCGGGAAACTCGCTTGCCCAGTCGATCACGATAAAGCCCTGCATCCGCGCGCGGCGGAACACCAGATTGAAGTAATTCTCAGGCCCCGCCGGCAAGGTGCCGCTTTCATAGCGGCTGATGCCGCCGCAGATCACGACGCGCGCTCCGGTTGCGATTCTGGCCAGCATGTCGTTCAGGATCTTGCCGCCGACATTGTCAAAAATCACGTTGATCCCATCGGGCGCCAACTGCCCTAGCTGCTCGCGGATTGGCCCCGCCTTGTAATCAATGGCATGATCATAACCGGCCTGTTCGACCAGCCAGGCACATTTTTCGGGACCGCCGGCAATGCCGATCACGGTGCATCCGGCGATCTTGGCGAGTTGACCCACGATTGATCCGGTGGCCCCGGCCGCACCGGAAACCACAACTACATCGCCTGCGACCGGCTCACCAACCTTGAACAGCCCGCAATAGGCCGTGACACCTGTCGTCCCCAGAATCGAAAGCATCGCGGTGGGTGAAAGCGCAGACTCGGCCCGGTTCAGATCGGCGCCATTATGGATCAGATACTCGCTCCACCCGGTTGACCCGGCAAGCAGCGCACCCACGGCAAATTTCCCGCCATTGCTGGCAACGACTTCGGTGATACCCGACCCTCGCATCACATCACCGATTGCCATCGGAGCGACGTAATCCGCGATGTTCTCCATCCAGCCCTTCTGCGCTGGATCGAAACCCAGATAGAGCGTCTTTAGCAGCATTTCGCCGGGCCCCGGATCGGGCAGGTCGGCCGTCACCAGTTTCAGATCGTCATCCGCGATGGGGCGTCCTCTGGGGTGTCCGTTGAGCAGCCATTGGCGGGTAATGGTCACGCGGGCGTCTCCTTGTTCGGTATGGCTTGCCGGTACAGCGGGCTGTCAGACGAGTAGTAATTGCAGTGGAAGCCGCTGGGTACCCGGAACGGTATGAGCACCCGGGCGATTGGTCCGGCGGCGATATCACCGGCGGCAAAAATAGCGAGTTCGGTTGTTGCGCTATTCGCCGGATGAACCAGCGTCATCGCATAGCCATCGGCTTCTTTGGTGCCGCCGACACGGGGGGCAAAGACCAGCTCACCAGCGGCCGCGCCAGCGCCGAAATGCCAGATGTCCTCCTGCCCGCTCACCGTATCGAACCGCAGCACTGCGTCCATCCCCTCGACCCGGCCATCGCGTGATTTGAGGTTGATGTTGGCAAAGCTCTGCCGTGTCTTGCGGCTCATCAGCCGGTCATCGGGTCGCGGAAACTGGATATCGCGGTCGCTGAGCGTTTCCTCTTTCATCCAGCCGGTGTTGCCGTTTGGATCGATCGTCCAGCGGCGCAGGCTTTGCGCCGTGTCGCCGTGCGCGCGCCGTGCGCCCGTTTCGTCCGGAAACAACGCTGTGCCGTTGGCCGCCGCGACATCGGCGATGATCTTGCCGTCTTCCTCCCAGACATTGAGTTCATGGAACATGTGGCGCGGTTCATATTCGAACCATTTGATATCCGCTTCCGACCCCTCACGCGGCATGACCGCAATCTTGGTTGGACGATCATTGACCCATGCAGTCATCGGCCCGCCGGCTGCAAAGCGCTTAATGTCCGTGTCGATCGGAATGAACGGGAAAACGACCCAGTTCTCGGTGAGGAAGAAGGTGTGCATCAGGCTCAGATGCGGCATCTGGATGATCTCGGTCTTGCGGATCTTTCCTTCGGCGGTGATGATGTCATAGCGCATTTCAGCCGCGCCCATCACGCCATTGATAGCGGCGCCGTTGTTGAACATTTCGCCGGTTGCATGGTCGATCTTGGGGTGCGCCGAGAATGTCGAGGTGACGATGCCGCCGTAATGCTCTTCGCCGATTGTATCCAGGCTGCGCGGATCGAGCGCAACCGGCGGCGCGCCTTCCATCAGTGCGAGCAATTGCCCTCCGTGAAGGATGATGTTGGTGTTACCCGTGTTGTAACGCTTGCCAGCGGTGACCGGGTCAGCCGTCATCGGATTTCCGAACATTCCGAACAGGCGCTTCCCGGCCGCTTTTTCCATCACGAATTTATCGGTTTTGACCCAGCGATTGCGCATCGAAACGCGCCCTTCCGCAATCTCGAAGGCATAGACCATGCCATCACCGTCGAACCAATGATAATCACCTTCGCGCGGCGGATAGAGCGGTTCCGGGCCGTTGCGATAAAAGATGCCCGACAGATCATCAGGAATTGTGCCTTCCACGATCAGATCGGGCGCATCCGCTTCAAACCGGACCGGCGCATGATGTCCGGTCAGATAGGGATGATCAAAGAATGGTTCAGACATGGGAATGCCTCGTTCGCAGCGGTATCGGAGAGACGCGATACATACACAACCATGGCGCATGCCCGGGTGCAGATCAGCTATCTAAAATGACCAGCGAGCGGGCGGCTAGCTAATTCAGGGGTTGTGCGGTGCGCAAAAATGGCCAGTCTTGAGGGTGGGACAAAGACCAAGTTATGGGACCGGAAATGGCAGCAAACGCAGCGCCTGAAACAGATCAAATCCGCCACGGCGGCTGCCTGTGCGGCGCGGTACGCTATCGTGTCCAATGGCCGCCCCTGCTGGTGGCGACTTGCCATTGCGGCAATTGCCAGAAGCAGGCCGGCTCGGCCCTGTCCGTGATCGCATTTCTCAAGCGCGAGCAGCTGGAAGTCACCGGCGAGCTTTCGACCTATACAGATACCGCTGACTCGGGCGAACCGGTCTATCGCAAGTTTTGCGGTAAATGCGGCTCGCCGGTGATTACCGAAACGCCAGCTGCGACCTTGCAGGGCAACATTTTCATCAAGGCCGGCACGCTCGATGATTGCTCCGGCCTTGTGCCGACGCTCCATTTCTGGACGAAGAGCGCGCAGGAATGGTTTGTTTTCTCCGAAACCGGCCAGCGTCTGGAGACCCAATAACCGTAGCGATAATCGCTGCAACCAACCCATAAGGAATTGAACTCTTGACACAAAATCGCCGCTTCTTGCTGGTCCGCAGACCCAATGGCACACCCGTTGCCGAGGATTTCAGGCTGGAGACCAGTGACGTTCCAACGCTGCAGGATGGGCAATTCCTGATCCAGAACCGCTATGCATCGCTGGATCCAGCGATGCGCGGCTGGATGGATGATGCACCTTCCTACATGCCGCCAATCCCGCTGGGCGATGCTGTGCGGGCGTCAACCGTCGGCGTGGTGACCGAGAGCAAGGCGGCCGAATTTCCGGTTGGCCAATGGGTCTCAGGGTTGAACGCGATCGAGGAATACACAGTCGGCGTGCCGGGCGGCTTCTCGCAGCCGATCGATATCTCGATCGTTCCTTCGCCAACCAACTTTTTGTCCGTGCTGGGCGCTGTCGGGCTGACGGCTTATTTCGGGCTGCTGGAAGTGTGCAAGCCCAACCCGGGCGATGTCGTTCTGGTCACAGGCGCGGCGGGCGCGGTGGGCTCGCTGGTGGGGCAGCTCGCCAAGACCAGAGGCGCCTCGAAAGTGATCGGCATCGCCGGCGGGCCTGAAAAATGCGCGCGCCTGATCGATCGCTATGGGTTTGATGCTGCCATCGATTATCGCGGGAAATCGGTCGATCAATTGTCGGCCGAGCTGGCGGCGGTTGCACCGGGCGGCGTCAACGTCATCTTCGAAAATGTCGGCGGGGATATCCTTGACGCTGGCCTCAACAATCTCGCGATGGGCGCGCGGATCGGCCTATGCGGACTGATCAGCGAATACAACAATGCCCATGCCAAGACGGGCGCACGCAACATCTGGCAGCTGATCGTCAAGCGGGCTTCGATGACAGGGCTGCTTGTTGCAGACTATGTTCCGCGCTTTGGCGAGGGGGCAATGGCGATGGCGGGATTGGTCCAGGCAGGAAAGCTGGTGTTTGACGAGCATATCGACGAGGGGATCGAAAATGCTCTGCCGGCGTTCCTGCGGCTGTTCAGCGGCAGCAATGACGGCAAGATGATCCTCAAGATCGGTTGAGTAATGGACCGGCGCAGTCTTCTCGTCCTGAGCGGGGGGCACCCTTACGAAGAAGGCCCGTTTGCGGCACTATTGGCCAGACTATCGGGGTGGGAAGTAAAGCACTTGATCCACCCGGAAGCCGAACGGCTGGTAGGCGAAGGCGCGGCCGATGAAGCTGATGCGCTGCTGTTTTATGACATGCCGGGTTATGAATTCAGCGATGGCGCCGTGACATCGCGCCCGCCATCGGCTGTCTTCAAGGCCGCGATCAAGCGCCGCTTTGCCAGCGGGCGGGGGGCGATGGTGATGCATCACGCTTTGGCCGGCTGGGCTGATTGGCCGGAATGGAGCGAAATGATCGGCGGGCGGTTCCTCTATCAGCCCGCGCTGGTACGCGGCGCGCAATGCCTCGATTCGGGATACCGCCACGACGTGGACTATCTGGCGTCGGTGGTTGCAGATCATCCCGTTACTGCCGGCGTTCCGGCGAATTTTGCCGTCAATGACGAGCTCTATCTGGCCGAAGTCTTTGCGCAGGATATTATCCCGCTGGTGCGGTCGGACTACGGCTTTGTGGCAGCGAACTTCTATTCAGCGGCCAAGGCGGTAGCCGGACAGATGTTCGATAATCGGGATTGGCCGCATTGCCCGGGCATCAATCTGGTGGCCTGGGCGCGCCATGTGGGCAATGCAAGGATCGTTTACCTGCAATTCGGCGACGGACCGTCCACATACGAAAATCCCTCAGTCCAACGCCTGCTGGCCAATGCGCTGGACTGGACTTCAACTGTCGAAAGCAGAAAATAGGCGCCATGCCGCATAGCTAGCGGCAAAGCCCAAACACTACCATTTTCGCTTATCGCACCGCGCTGCGCGCCGTGCCATTCATGCCTGATTGGAGATCAGCGATGAATGATTTGAGTTCCGCTCGGAGTCTTTCCGATCCGGACGTGATCCAGGACCCGTTTCCCTATTACCAATGGGCGCTGGCGCATGCACCGGTCTCGGAATTGCCGGGGACGGGCATCAAAGTCATCATGAGTTACGCGATGTGCAGCGAAGCGGCTGGGCGGGTCGAGGAGTTCTCCAACGCCTTCACTGCAACACTTTCGGGCGCATTATCGGCGGATCCTGAGGTTTCAGGCATATTGGCAGAAGGTTGGCCGCAGATAGATACTTTGCTGACGGCTGATCCCCCGGTCCACACCCGTTACCGCAAGCTTGTCAACCTGGCGTTTTCGATGCCGCGCGTAAATGCGCTTGAAGCGGGCATCCGGGAAAAGGTCAGCGGGCTGATCGATGGGTTCATCGACAGGGGTGAATGCGAGTTCGTGGCCGAGTATTGCGTGCCGTTGCCGGTCAAGGTGATCTGCGAACAGCTGGGCTTTGATCTGTCGTGGCACAGCAATGTCAAGCGCTGGTCGGACGCCTTTGCCGACCGGTTGGGGCATATGATTTCGCGCGAACGCGAACTTGAATGCGCGGCCGAAATCGTCGAGTTCCAAAAAGCGGTCAAAGTGAAGATCGATGAACGGCGGGCAAGTCCGACCGACGATCTGCTGTCCGATGTCGTCAACGCCCAGGTTGAGGGCGAAAGGCCGCTCGACGATGCCGAAATCCTCTCGATCGCGCAGCAATTGATGGTCGCCGGAAATGAAACCACAACCCACGCTATCGCCGGGGGCATGGTTCATCTGGCGCAAAACCCCGATCAGGCGGCCAAATTGCGGGCTGATCCCAAATTGATCCCTAATGCGGTTGAGGAAATCCTTCGCCTCGATACGCCGACCGCCGGGATGTGGCGCGTTGTCACCCGGGATTGCGAGCTGGGTGGCTATCAGTTCAAGGGCGGTTCGATGGTCCTGCTGCGCTACGCCGCAGCCAATCGCGACCCGGCTCAATTCCCCGATCCTGACAAATTCGACGTTGAGCGCAAGAATGCACGGACCCACATGGCTTTTGGCAAGGGCACGCATATGTGCGTCGGCAACATGTTGAGCCGCAAGGAAATGACGGTGTCATTCGAGGCGCTGCTCGATCGGCTCGATGACATTCGCCTTGCCGAAGGGACAAAGCTTGAGGTCGCTCCCAATTTGCTGCTGCGCGGTTACAAGGCGGTACCGATCACCTTCAGGAAGCGTGGATGAATTTCGACCTCGACGAGAATCAGAGCCTGTTCAAAGCGGCAGTGGAGCGATTTTCGTATGGTGCCGATGTGCCTGCACGGCTTCGCACCCGTGCGCTGGCAGGTGGGTTTGATCGGGCGCGCTGGAAGGAGATGGCAGACCTTGGCCTGATCGCGCTGGCGGCGACTGAAAGAGACGGGGGTCTCGGCGGATCGGTCCACGATTGTGCTGTTGTTGCGCAAGCCCTGGGGAAGGCGCAGGCCGTCGAGCCTTGGCTCGAATGCGGGTTTCTGGGCGCCCGATTGCTCAGCGGCACACCGATGGTCGAACCGATTATCAGCGGCGAAGCGTTGGCTGCCTTCGCCTTTGCCGAGGCCGGACGGCGCTATGCACTCGATGCGGTGCAGATGCGGGCACGCCAGGCTGGCGGCGGGCATCTGCTCTCCGGCGAAAAGCAATTCGTGCTGAATGGCGCTGTGGCCGATTTGTTCATCGTCTCGGCCAACCTTGACGGAGCGACGGTGCTGTTTGCGGTGCCGCGCGATGCCGCCGGGGTCGACGTGAAACCCTATCCGGTTGTCGATGGCAGCTTTGCATCGATCCTGACACTGCGCGACGTTGTGGCAGATGCGCCCCTGCCCGGCGGCGCTGACCGGCTGGCCGAGGTAATCGATGATGCCCGGCTAATGGCTTCGGCAGAAATGGTTGGTCTGGCCCAGCTACTGTTTGATGAAACGCTGAATTATGTAAAAACCCGTGAACAGTTCGGCCAGCCGCTGGGCCGTTTCCAGGTGATCCAGCACAATATGGTTGGCGGCTACGAGAAGGTCGAATTGATTCAATCCGCGCTTTACCGCGCGCTGCTCGCACCAGTCCCGAACCGGAGCCGCGAGATAAGCGGCCTCAAGGCGTTTGTTGGCGAAGCGGCCATCGAGGTCGCCCATCTGGCGGTTCAAATGCACGGCGGAATGGGAACAACCGATGATCTTCGTATCGGGCACGGCTTAAAGCGCATCATACTGCTATCAAAGCTGTTCGGCGATCCTGCCAGCGATCTGGCGACTTACGCAAAAGCGGCGTGATGATGGGGGCCTTGCCATGGACGTGAACTTCAGCTCCGAAGATCTGGCCTTCCAGGCTGAGGTCCGCAGCTTTCTTGCCGAAAAGCTTAACTCGCGCTTGAAAGAGGGCGCGGCCAATACGCCAAGCGTCTTTACCGAACCCGACATAACCCGTGAGTGGCAGTCTATCCTGTATGAAAAGGGCTGGCTGGCGACCTCGTGGCCTAAGGAACATGGCGGCCCCGGGTGGAGCCCGACGCAGAAATATTTGTTTGAAAAGGAATGCGCGATTGCCGGCGCTCCGGCTGTGCCGATCCTTGGCCTCAGGTTAGTCGGCCCGGTGATCTGCAAGTTCGGCACGGCCGCGCAAAAGGCGCATTTCCTGCCGCGGATCCTCACTGGCGAGGATTATTGGTGCCAAGGGTATTCCGAGCCCGGATCCGGCTCTGATCTGGCCTCGCTCAAGACCAAGGCGATCCGTCACGGTGACAGATATGTCGTCAACGGCTCGAAGCTGTGGACTACCCATGCGCACCACGCCAACTGGATTTTCGCACTGGTGCGGACCGATCAGGACGCCAAGAAGCAGGAGGGAATAAGCTTCCTGCTGATCCCGATGGAGCAGCCGGGCGTGACAGTCACGCCGATCATCACCATGGGCAACGACCACGAGGTGAATGCGACCTTCTTCGACAATGCCGAGACCGGGGTTGAAAACCGAATTGGCGAAGAAGGACAAGGTTGGACGATCGCCAAATACCTGCTCGAGAACGAGAGGGGTGGTTCATGCGCCGCGCCCTCCTTGCTGGCTGCGCTCGAGCGAATTGAGACATTGGCGGCGGGCCTCGCCTCCGGTGTCAATGGTGCCCTGATCCATGATCCGATAATTGCCCAGCGGATCGCCCGGCTGCGTCTGGAAACACAGGCGTTTGAGACGACCGAACTGCGGATCATCGCGGAACTTATCAAGGGCCGCCCCGCCGGACCCCAGACGTCACTGGTCAAACTCATCAGCTCGAACCTGCGCCAGGCGATTCAGGAACTGACGGTGGATCTGTTCGGCTATGACGGATTGCAACTTCCGGTTACCCGCCCGCTCTATGGCAATGACGCGCCCGAACCGATCGGCAGCCGCGCAGCCCAGCTGGCGATGCCGGCCTATCTGAACGGGCGGGCCTATACAATTTTCGGCGGATCGAACGAAGTGCAGCGAACGATTATCGCCAAGCAGGTGCTGGGGCTCTAAACCCCCATCATTCCTGCCGTGCTGGCGCCATCGATGCCAAATTCCGAGCCCGAGATGAACG
Organism: Novosphingobium sp.; assembly: GCA_046590275.1. Lineage (GTDB taxonomy): Bacteria > Pseudomonadota > Alphaproteobacteria > Sphingomonadales > Sphingomonadaceae > Novosphingobium. The sequence goes on along the minus strand of JBKJTN010000197.1, from coordinate 3,155 downwards.
CGGCTGCTTCTGACGCGAGAAAAGTCACCAGCCCGGCCACCTCGTCAACCCTGGCCATCCGGCCGAGCGGGGCCATCGCTTCAAGCTGCGCCCGCGCTGCTGCCGGATCCGGAGCGCGATCGATCACCCCCCGGATCATCTCGGTTTCAACCACACCGGGGTGAATGGTGTTGCAGCGGATTCTGGTCTTCTGATTGGCGCAATGCAGCGCGACCGATTTGGACAGCGCGATATGCGCGCCCTTGGTGGTGGAATAGGCGACATAATTGCCCATCGGCCGATAAGCATTCATCGACGAGTTGATGATGATCGATCCTGTCGGCCCGCCCGGATTGGCCCGCATTGCCTTCACCGCATGCTGCGCGGTGAGCATCACGCCGGTCAGATTGATGCCGATCAGCCGGATCCAGTTATCGTATTCGATCTCCTCGACATTGCTGTCGCCAATTTCGGTTCCGGCATTGGCAAAAGCAATGTCGAGGCGTCCAAAATCGGACCGGATCAACTCCATCAGCGGGTCCCAGCCGCCCGGCTCCTCGACCCGCTGCGGTTTAAAGGTCGCGCCCGTTTCGCTGCAAAGCGCCGCCGCTGCCTCAGCGTTGGAGCCGGTAAAGACCACCGCGGCGCCTTCGGCGACGAAGCGCCGGACCGTGCCCGCGCCAATTCCCGACGTACCGCCCGTAATCAGCGCGACTTTTCCTTCAAGTTGACCAGCCATCTATTGTGCTCCTTGTGCGGACAATCCTGCCATCCTGATGGCCAAGGCCGGGTCGGCCGGATCATTCCAATCCTGATGGGCGGCCCATTTCGCAAGCGTCGTCGGCGCGTGGCGGAAATTCCGCGCCATGTCATCGACATCGGCAATCAGCGGCGAAACCGGCTGGGCGTTGTACCAGCGATAAAAGCTGGCCATGCCGTCATAGATGGAATGCGGTGCCACTTGCGCCGAGCCGGTCACCAGCATGCTCATGGCCGAGGCGAATTCATCGGGCGACAGGCTCTTGAATGTGATCTGCCGGCCCGCTGCCTTGCTCAGCCGTGCCGCGACTTCGCCGCCAGTCAGAGCTTCCGGCCCGCCAATCCGGTACCGGCCGCTCGGCAGTTCATCGCGCGCCAGCGCCTCGGCCATATAGGCCGCAATATCGTCCAGGCAGATCCACGAAATCTTGAGATCGGGCTTGGCCGGATAGGCAAAGACGCCCTGATTGACGATCGACGGCTTGTTCCAACTGCGAATCATGTTGTCCATGAAGACCTTGGGCTCAAGAATCACATATTCTGAGCCGCTGCCGATAATCGCCTGCTCGATATCGCGGCGTCCGTCATGCGCGGGGGCGCCAATGTCGTGATCCTCGACGTGGCAACTGGTGTTGAACACGATCTTCTTGATGCCATAGGCGCGGGCCGCAGCGGCGATATTGGCACCCAGTTGCTCGGCGAGTTCCCGGTCGAACACGAACGGAAGGTGCGCGGCAATGCTGTCCATGCCTTTGGCTGCAGCGACCATCGACTGGCGATCATACAAGTTTGCCTCGACCGTCTCGACTTTCGCAAACTCGGTTGCAGCGAGCGCATCGCGGTTGCGAAGCCCAGCGACCGGAACCATGCCCGCTGCAATCAACCGCGTCAGCAGGGGATGTCCCTGATCGCCGGTCGCTCCCAAAACAAGTACCCGCTGCATTTTACTCTCCTGAGGGCTTTGGCCCGCTTATTGATTGGCAAGCCGGGCCGCATTGCGGCCGGCGATATAGCCGAAGGTCAGTGCCGGACCCAAGGTGCCGCCCGCCCCCGCATAGACACTGCCAGTGGGGCAACTGATAACGTTGCCCGCTCCAAACAGACCAGCGATCGGCTCCCCATCAACGTCAAGGATTTGGGCCGAAGCATCGGTTCGCGCACCGCCATTCGTGCCGAGCGCGCCCACTTTGAGTTCAACTGCGTAATACGGCGCAGCCTCCAATGGCCCCAAGGTCGCCGCTGCATCTGGCCTTGAGCGATCGCCATAAAACCGGTCGTAATCGCTTTGCCCCCGCCCGAACACAGGGTCTTGCGCCTGCTTGGCATGACGGTTGAAATCGGCGACGGTCCGGATCAGTTGCTCGCCATCAACATCGATTTTGACGGCAAGTCCGGCCAGACTATCGGCGCGGAAAACCCAGTCCGGCAGCGGCGCGCCCGGCATTACCGAGGCCAGCGGATAGCGCCGGCGGTATTGATTGTCGAAGATCAGGAAGGCCGGCAGATTGGGGTAATCATAAGTCGCGGGATCAAAGGCGTGGAAGGCCCCCGCCAGCGACGAATAATTGTTCGCCTCGTTGCAAAAGCGATGGCCCGCGCGGTTGACCATGATTGTGTGCGGCAAGGTGCGCTCGATCAGGACCGGGGTAGATCGTTGCGTGCCGTCACTCCAGGTCGCACCGTCCGCTGACAAGGTCGGCACCCACCAGGCGCTGGTCATATTGCCCAGCCCTGCCCCGGCAGACATCGCCATTTTCAAGCCATCGCCGGTATTGCCCGGCGGAGAAGCAGGCGCGGTTAGCGGGCCGCGCAGAAACGCGGATTTCAGCTGCTCATTCCACTCAAATCCACCGGTCGCAAGAATCACCCCGCGGCTTGCCTTGATTGCCTTGCGCTGCCCCTCGTGGTCGAATTCAGCCCCGGATACGCGGCCCGCCTCGATCAGCAGTTGGCCGCCCTTGCAGGCCAATTGCGGTTCGATCCCGCGATCGAGGCACGCCTTCAAAAGCCGCCCGATCAGTGCCTGGCCAAAGCCGCGCAAATCCTCGGCCACGCGGCGCTGCATTTCTGCCGGATCGATGAAGCCCGAAGCTCCACCAAGCGGCGTTTCGCGCAGCATCATGCGCTGGATCATGCCGTCATTGAAGACTTTGTCGGCCCATCCGCCCAGCTCCTTGAAGCCGAACAGATCGTTGTCTAGCGCTCTGCCCCCGCCGGATTTGGCGCCAGGCCGATCAAGGTAGTAATCCGGGTAGCCTTCAAGAATACTGAGCCGCAGCGCATCCGCTTGCTCAAGAAATGCAAGCGCAGCCGGCCCTTCGCGGACAAAGGCACCTAGCACGGCGGCATCCATCTCGCCATGATCAAGCGAGCCGAAATAGGCCAGGGCATCATCAGCGCTATCCGCCAGCCCGGCA
>JBKJTN010000202.1:0-8684 GCA_046590275.1 Novosphingobium sp. | reverse complement strand
ATCTGCCGCCCGGCGCCAACCTGCAGGAGATGTACGCCGCCACCCGCGCCGCGGGCTTTGGCGACGAGGTCAAGCGCCGGATACTCATCGGCACCTATGTGCTCTCGGCCGGATTTTACGACGCTTACTACAACCAGGCGCAAAAGGTCCGCACGCTGATCGCGCGCGACTTTGCCGACGCTTTCGCGCTGTGCGACGTGATCCTCGCGCCCACCACGCCTACCGCCAGCTTCGCGCTCGGCGACAAGGTGGACGATCCCCTAGCGATGTACCTCAACGACGTGTTCGCCGTCCCCGCCAGCCTCGCCGGCCTCCCCGCGATGAGCGTCCCGTGCGGGCTTAACGCCGACGGCCTGCCGCTGGGCCTCCAGCTGATCGGCCGGGCGTTCGACGAGCAGGGCGTGCTCGATGCTGGACTGGCGATCGAACAACGTGCGTCGTTCACCGCCGCGCCGGAGCGGTGGTGGTGAGCGGGGCGCCAAGCGAAAGATACTTCGCTTACGCCCATCTCCTGAACTATCTTAGAGATGAGCTTCAGGACGGCGTGGTTGGTTTTGGTCCTTTATGGGTCGCTACCGTAAGGGAGCTTCGCGCCTATCCCGAGTTCGCGGATTTGACTGTGCTCTATTTGGAAGAAATCTCGGTGACGGGTTCGGACAAGTTCGACCGAGTCATGGAACGGGAACTGAGGGAAACAGAATCCTTCCTGCTGGGGCTGAAGAATGACTGACTATCGCATCGAAGGCGCCACGGGTGAGTGGGAGGTCGTGATCGGCCTTGAGGTCCATGCGCAGGTGACGAGCCGTTCCAAGCTGTTCTCCGGCGCCTCGACCACGTTCGGGGCCGAGCCCAATGCGCAGGTCAGCCTGATTGACGCGGCGATGCCGGGGATGCTGCCAGTGCTTAACGGTGAATGTGTCCGCCAGGCGGTCCGCACCGGAATGGCGGTCGGCGCGCAGATCAATAAATATTCGCGGTTTGATCGGAAGAACTATTTCTACGCCGATCTGCCGCAGGGCTATCAGATCAGCCAGCTGTATCACCCGATCGTGGGTGAGGGCGCGATCGATGTCGCCCCCGATGACAAGAATCCCGATGCAACCAAGCGGATCGGGATCGAGCGGATCCACATCGAGCAGGACGCGGGCAAGCTGATGCACGATCAGCACCCGACCATGTCCTACGTCGATCTCAACCGCTGCGGCGTGGCGCTGATGGAGATTGTCAGCCGCCCGGATTTGCGTTCGCCGGCCGAAACCGGGGCCTATCTGCGTAAGCTGCGGACGATCCTGCGCTATGTCGGCAGCTGCGACGGCAATATGGAAGAAGGCTCGATGCGGGCCGATGTGAATGTCAGCGTGCGCAAGCCGGGTGAGGAATTGGGCACGCGCACCGAGACGAAAAACGTCAATTCGGTGCGGTTCGTGATGTCGGTGGTCGAGAGTGAGGCCCGCCGTCAGGTCGATCTGATCGAGGATGGCGGCCGTGTGGTGCAGGAAACCCGCCTGTATGATCCGGACAAGAATGAAACCCGGTCGATGCGCAGCAAGGAAGATGCGCATGATTACCGCTATTTCCCCGATCCCGATCTGCTGCCGCTGGTGCTGGAGGACAGCTTCCTCGAGGAATGCCGCGCCAGCCTGCCCGAACTGCCCGATGCCAAGCGGATCCGCTATGAAACCGCGCTGGGCTTGTCGCCCTACAACGCCAATATCCTGACCGCGGAGGTGGATACCGCGCGCTGGTTCGAGGCGCTGCTGGGCGAATGTGCGGCAAAGCAGGGCAAGCCGCAGGCGGAGGTGGCCAAGCAGGCCGCCAACTGGCTGACGTCTGAGCTGTTCGGCGCGCTCAACCGGCTGGGCAAGAGCCTCGATGCCTCGCCGGTCAGTCCGGCACAGGCCGCCGAATTGCTGGCGCTGGTGGGTGACGGGACGATCTCGGGCTCGATTGCCAAGCAGGTGTTCGAAAAGATGCTGGAGAGCGGCGACAGCGCAGGCGCGATTGTCGAGCGCGAAGGCCTGAAGCAGACCTCTGACACCGGCGCAATCGACGCTGCGGTTGCCAAAATCCTCGCCGACAATGCCGAAAAAGTCGCCGAATATCGCAGCGGCAAGGAAGCCCTGTTCGGCTTCTTTGTCGGCCAGACGATGAAAGCAATGCAAGGCAAGGGCAACCCGCAGCTGGTCAACGCGGCGGTGAAGAAGGCGCTGGGGTGAATCTCGCAGCCAAACCGTTAACGCTTAACCGCTTGCTTGAGGCAGATGGCCTGAATTTGCAGGATGTTTTGGTTTTTAGGCATCGACCTTGGGAGCCAGCACTAAACCGGGTTTTTGACTGGATCGTCGCGGAGCGACGCGACTTGTTCGAATGTTATCAGAGCACCCATGCCCCCAACACAGAATCGGCGCTAGGACGGGCGCGCTATGTTGCTTCCTTCATTCGACATCGCCCGAAGCAGGCGCTTTTCGTCGGGCTATATTCGGTCGAATCGCAACGAGAAGTATCTGTTGCTGCTTACCAAGACCGGCCATTGCATCGAGAGCTGATGTCGCACGGAATGGGTGGGCACAAGGCGAGCGACGGTCGTGAAACGGTGATTGAATTTAACCTCAAGCCGACCAGCTGGAACTCAGGCTGGTCTGAACGGCTGGTTGTCGATTGGCCAGGGTTGGAGAGATCCTGGTATCGTTGGGCAGATCGAAATATCTTTCCTGTTGCTGCTATTGCCGAGGAATCTTGCTTGATTGCGCCAGTCCCGGCATGGGACGAACTTGCATCCGATTGGCATCAATTGGCGTTGTTACCGGCAAGCTGGAAATCTGCCCTGTCACACTGGCGTGGAATTTATCTGATCATCGATCAGAGTGACGGGCAACAGTATGTCGGGTCGGCTTACGGACGCGAAAACATCCTGCAGCGCTGGCAGGAATATGCCCGCACCGGACACGGCGGCAACAAAGCTCTTCGTACCCGGAATCCGCAGAATTTTCGATTTTCGATACTACAACGGACATCACCCGATCTTCCAGACACCGAGGTGATTGCATTGGAGCGGTCGTGGAAGCTCCGCTTGCGGAGCCAATCGCCTTTTGGCCTAAATGAGAATTAGGCGATGCAGGGCAAGGGCAACCCGCAGCTGGTCAACGCCGCGGTGAAGAAAGCGCTTGCTAACTAGCTGAATTTAATTGAATCCTGCCCTTTGAAGTATTTAGGGGGATTTTCATGAAGCGGGTTACACTCGCCGTAGCCTTGGCTGCGGCAACGTTCTCTGTACCGGTTGCTGCTGAAACGCTGAACAACGCAAATGTCATCGAGCTGGTCAAAATCGGGCTTGGGGACGAGGCGGTCGTCGCCAAGATCAAGGCTTCCGCTGCGCAGTTTGATACCTCGACCAGCGCACTGATCGCGCTCAAGCAGGCAGGAGCCTCCAGCAGCGTAATCGCGGCGATGATCGAGGCAGCGAACGGCGCGAATGTCTCGGCCAACGCCCAGATGTCTAGCGATTCCTCCGATCCGAAGGTGCCGCATCCCTCGGGCATCTACTTGCTGGCCGATTGGCTGCCAGAACCGAAGATGATGGTGATCGATGCTACCACCAGCAACCAGACCAAGACCGGCGGGTTTCTGGGCTATGCGCTGACCGCCGGGATCGCCTCGATGAGCTTCAAGACCGTCGTGCCAAGGCCGAATGCTCGCGTAGTGACTCAGCGGACGCGACCAACATTCTATTTCTACTTCGATCAGGCGGGCCGCTCGCTTTCCAATGGCGGCGGCTCGGCGTTTTGGGTCGCGGGTGCGGTGACCTCGCCCAACGAGTTCAGTCTGGTGCGGTTCGACGTGAAGAACGATCGGCGCGAGGCCAAGGTCGGCAAGTTCAATATCGGCGGGGCCAAGGCCGGGGTAATGGACAAAGACCGCATTCCCTTCACCTATACCACGATCGCGCCGGGGGTTTACGAGGTTAAGCCGGATAACGAACTGGCGGGCGGTGAATATGGCTTCATCTATTCAGCCAGCACCGGCGGTGGCGGTGTCGGCATCGCCGGGATGGGAGCGCAGACCTCGAAAATCTTCGACTTCTCGATTCCCGTGCAGGCACCCCTGCCAAAGAAGCGCTGAACGTTTCCTGCTAAACAAAAAACGGGCACTGGATCACTCTGGCGCCCGCTTTGTATTCTCAAGCAAAAAAATCAGCCCTCGCGGGTGCCCGTCATCGGGAAGGTGCCGAAGGCGCCGGCCTTGACCGAGCCGGTCAGCGCGTCGCCGTCGATCGTGGCTTCGCCTTCCAGGGTCATCGGCATCGGCACGGTCATCTTCATCGACCAGGTCAGCTTGTTGCCATCGACCTTGCCGTTCTCGACGTCCATCGAGCCCATGCCGCCGACATTCTGGCCGGTGAAGCTGTCGCCATCGACGGTTACGGTGAACTTGCTCGTCTGGTCGCCCATCGGGGTCTTGGTCAGGCAATCATAGGTACCGGCAACAGACATGGAACTCTCCTTGGATTATGGTGCTTACATCAAAGTCAGTTGCGCGTTTCAGTCGTTTCCGCTGCGCCTGTCAACCACCTGTTTGGGCGGCCGGCGCAATCTCCACCGCAAGCCCCAGGTCCTTGAGCTGCGGCTCGACCTGCTTGCGATCACCCACCACGACGAACGTCAACCCTTCGGGCTGGAGCCAGGTGCGAGCGGCGCTATTGAGCGCGGCGGCATCGATCGCCCGGTAGCGCGCGGGCAGGGTTGCATAGTAATCGTCCGGGCGGCCCAGCCGGTCATTGGCGATGATCGCCATCAGCACCTGGGCATTGGTTTCAAACCGGTTCGGCAGCCCCCGGATATTGCCATCTGTGACGCGGGAAAGTTCCTGACCGTCGACCGGGCGGCTGGCGGGCAGCGCCTTCATATTACCCAGCAGCAGCTTGATCGATGCACCGGTCTTGTCCGACTGGACCGGGGCGACCAATGTCAGCGTCCGCGAACCGAGCGGGCTGGCGACTGAGGTTCGGACCCCGTAACTCCAGCCCTTGTCTTCGCGCAGATCCATGTTGAGGCGGCTGAGGAAGCCGTCGCCCAGCACTTCATTGGCAAGATCAAGCGCTTCCATGCCCTGATCCCGTCCGGATAGTGCCAGCACCCGGCCGGCGACGATCACCGATTGCGGCGAATTCGGCCGGTCAATCAGCACGATCCGAGGGCGGGGTGCGGGGATCGCCGCATCCAGCGCCTTGACCGGGCGAGGCATTGCCGGCGCCTGCCAACCGCCGAATGCGGTCTCCAGCAGCGGCTTCAGCTCGGTCATGGTGATGTTGCCGACCACGGTGAACCGCGCCAGATCCGGCCGGAGCCATTTGTCGTGCGCCGCGCGCAAGGCTTCGGGCGTGAGCGTCGCAACCGATGTGACGTCGCCAAGGCCATCGCCGGGGACACCATAGGGATGGGCGGGACCGAACAGCAGCGGCGCAATGGCGCGGGTAGCGAGGCTGCGGGGCGAGGAGGTGGCCTGCGCAATCGCGGCCAGCTGCTGATCGCGCACCCGGGCGACATCCTCTGGCTTGAAGGCAGGATTGCGCGCCACATCGGCCATTAGCGCTAGCGACGGGGCGAGGTTAGGGACCAATGCACTAAGCGTAATCGCGCTTGAATCGAGGCTCGCCCCGGCGCTGACCTGCGCGCCAAGCCGCTCCTGCTCTTCGGCAATGGCGATCGCGCCGCGACTGGTGGTGCCTTCATCGAGCAGGCCCAGCATCAGCGATTGGGTGCCGGGCTTGTCTTGCGCATCGGCTGAAAATCCGGCGTCGAAATTGAGGCTGACCAGCACCGTCGGCACCGCCGTGCGGCGCGCCAGCGCCACTGGAATACCGTTCGACAGCGTGGTGCGTTCGACCGCCGGGAAAGTCAGCGCGCCGACCGGAGCGACCGGCGGGGCGGCACGTTTTGGCCCGGTAACCAGCTTGGGCGCGCGCTTCTTCGCGTCAGGCGCTGGCTTAGGCGAAGTGGCTTCATCGCCCCAGCCGCCCATCAGTTCACCCTTTTCGGCGCGCGGGCCGGGGTTGATTGCCAGCGAATAGACGGGCCGGGTCAGCCAGCGCTGCATCGCGCTGCGCACCTCTGCGGGGGTGAGCGCGGCAATGCGGGCGAGGTCGGCCTTGAACTGTGCGGGATTGCCCGAATAGAGCAGCCCCTCGGCCAGCTGTGCGCCTTTGCCGGAAAATCCGCCGACTTGCTCCAGCGAATTGAGCTGGCCAGATACCGCGGTTGTGGCGGCGCGGCGCACTTCGTCTTCGTTCGGTCCCTCAGTGATGAATTGCGCGATCAGCTCGTCAAAACGCTTTTCGGCGGCAGCCCGGGATACGCCCGGCTTGACGTCCATCGTCACCATCAACTGGCTGATCTGCTCAAACTGCTGGGCACTGGCGGAAACCGAAACGGCCAGCTGCTCAGCCCGGACCAGCGTATTGTCGAGCCGCGAACTGGCAAGGCCGCCCAGCACACGCATGCCTGCATCAAGTGCCGGGGCATCGGCATGACCCAGGCCAGGACCGCTCCACGCGCGGGTGAGCCGGATCACGGGCACCTGATCCATCATCTCGCGGGCGACCGGCGCGGGCAGAGTGACCGGTTCGGCACTTACCTTGCGAACATCGGGACCGCGCGGGATGGCGCCAAACCACTTCTCGACCAGCGGACGGGCAGTAGCAGCATCAATGTCACCGGCCAGCGCCAGCACGACGTTATTGGGCGCGTAATTGTCGGTGAACCATTTGCGCACGTCGGTCAGGCTCGCCGCATCCAGATCCGCCATCGAGCCGATAGTGGAATGGCGATAGGGGTGACCGACCGGGAACAGTCCATCGCCCACTGCATATTCGGTCAGCCCATAGGGTTCGTTATCGCCCTGACGTTTTTCGTTCTGGACCACGCTGCGCTGCTTATCGAGCTTGTCCTGGCTGACCGCGCCGAGCAGGTGCCCCATCCTGTCGCTCTCCATGAACAGCGCCAGATCGAGCGCGCCGGTCGGCACGGTTTCGACATAGTTGGTCCGGTCATACCAGGTGCTGCCATTGGTGCTGGTGGAGCCTGCACCCTCGAGCGGGATGTCGAAATTGGGAACGTTTTCCGAGCCCCCGAACATCAGATGCTCGAACAGATGGGCAAAGCCGGTGCGGCCCTTGGGCTCGCTTTTCGAGCCGACCCGGTAATAGAGTGTCACCCCGACGATCGGTGCCTTGCGATCGGTATGGACGATGGTGGTGAGGCCATTGGCGAGCGTGAAGCTCTCGTAAGGAATGTCCACCGCGCTGACCAGATCGGCGAGCGGGGCGGGTTGGGCGGGGGCCGGGGCCAGTGTCGGTATTGGCGCACTGGCCAGCGGAGCAGGCGGCTGCGCGGCGCAGGCAGTCAGCGATAGGGCGAGGAGCGAGGCGGAGATGATCTGGCGCATTTGGCTTCCCGAATTCCTGAGGCGGTAACGTAGCTGCTCTTGCCCTCGCCGCTAGCGGTTCGTCACCACATTTCGACGAACGGCATGAGCAACCACATCAGCGCGGTTGAAATAGACCGGTTTAAGCTTGTGGTCAGCAAACAGCGCAGCCTGATCGGCATAGTGCCGGCTGGCGGGGCGGGTGGTCGCCGCGCCGAACGGCTGGATCGACTGCGAGTGGACTTTACCAGCATTCGGGCCAGCATTCGGGCCGCCCTTGGGCCATTCGATGAACATGATGAAGCTGTCACCATGCTTGACCGCGAGGCGACCGTCATTGGGGTCAGCGTCCCAGGTGGTCGCAGCACGCAGAGTATCGCCGCCGCCGTCCATCGGCAGATCGATCTTGCCCTGGCGAATGCGGATAAGCTCGCCCAGCGGCGGGTCGATCCGGCCGAAATACTGTTTGAGGTGGGCAGCCGATTTGGTCAGCACTTCCCTGGGATCGGGCGGGGTCCTGAGGCCGTAGCTGGCCGACATCGCATCTTCGAGGACCATCACCGCCAGCGCATCAGCCGCGCCTTTGCCATCGGCGTTCAGATCCCATGTCGCCAGCAGCGCCTGTGCCGGAGCGAGGTCCTTGTCATTCCTGAGGTCGAGTGCAGCAATGCCGTCGAGCATCCATTTGACATAGCCTTCGCGCTCATAACCGGTGTCATATTTGATCCGCTCAAGCTCGGTCCGGCCGATCGGGCGGGCGGCAGCAAGCAGCTTCACCGCCCGGCGGGTGCGATTGGTGAGGTCGGTCTCGATGCCCATTATCGCGGGATAGTCCGATGGATTGAGCTCGCTTCCCGGCCCGGCGGCAACGAACGGCGTGTTGTTGGAATTGAACAGGAAGCCCGACGCCGGATTGATAATCTGCGGCACCTTGTTCCAGGCAATCGCCTTGTGCCAGATCAGCGCCGAATTGTCCCCCGGCACCACGCCGCGCCAATCGGGGCCTTGCTCGCGATCGGGGAAGGTCGCGTTGTAGAAATAGGCGATATTGCCGGTGCGGTCGGCATAGATGAAATTGGTCGAGGGGATCTGCTGCAGCGCCATGGCGGCCTGCCATTCGGTGAAATTCTGCGCCTTGGACAGACGGTAATATTGATCGATGTTGCCGATTTGATCGATCCCGCCATAGCGGATCGCAAAGCCGCCGCGCGGATTGATCACCGCCGGGCCGTGCACAGTGCGCCACACGGTTTTGAACACCGGCA
>JBKJTN010000195.1:0-4776 GCA_046590275.1 Novosphingobium sp. | reverse complement strand
TCCGGCGCCGCCGGTCACAAGTACGGGGAGTCTGCTGGTCATGATTGGACAGTCGCTAGCATGCCCGCGCCATAAAGTGGTTAACGGCCCGGCAATGCTTGCCCTCTTGCGTGCAAGGAGTCATGCTATGTCCAAAGACTTGCCCAGTTAGAGGAATTTTCCATGCAGTTCCTGCGCTATGCCGCTCCCGCCGCCTTGCTGGCACTGGGTGCATGTGTCGCCCCGACCGGCCCGATCGAAGTGACCAGGTTTCATCTCCCCGATGTCAGCGCATTGGGCAAGGGCACGATCGCGGTAGAAGCCGCGCCCGGGCTTGATCCGCAGTCGCTCGAATGGCGGAGCTATCAGATTGCTGTTGCCCACCAGCTGCGCCAGATCGGCTATGGCGAACCGGCGGCGGGCGCACCCAGCACGCAGATTGCGCTGCTGCGCCTCTCACGCCAGACCTACCGGCCTGAACGCAGCACCAGCCCGGTCAGCGTCGGGGTGGGCGGATCCACCGGCAGCTATGGCTCGGGAGTCGGGCTTGGCATCGGGCTCAATCTGTCGGGCCGTCCCGCCGAGCAGGTTCAGACCGAACTTGGCGTGATCATCAAGGACCGCGCCAGCAGCACCGCACTGTGGGAAGGGCGGGCCAGCTTTCAGGTAAAGGCCAGTTCGCCGCTCGCCGATACGCAGCTTGGCGCGGCAAAAATGGCCGAGGCTCTGTTTGCGGGCTTCCCGGGCACCTCGGGCGAAACTATCGAGGTCAAATGACCGACATACAAATCGACGCCGCTTTTGATTCGGGGAACATCGAAGTTCTCTCCACCACGGGCGCTACCGCCCGCCTCGCGATCCGCAAGGATCACAGTTCCGACTTTTTCCAGTGGTTCCATTTCCGTGTCTGCGGGGTGGCGGGACGCGAGCTGACGCTCAAGATCACTGGCCTTGAGGCATCGGCCTATCCCGGCGGCTGGCCGGATTACAACGCGGCCGTTTCCGAAGACCGCGACTATTGGGGCCGCGCTGCCTCCAGTTATGGCAAGGCCGAAGACGGCGGCACGCTGACGATCCGCTACACGCCGCAGGGCGATCTCGTCTGGTTTGCCTATTTCGCGCCCTATTCGTGGGAGCGGCATCAGGATCTGATCGCGGACACGGCGGCAAGCGATGGCGTGTCCTATCGCTGCCTTGGCCGCAGCATCGAGGGTCGCACGATCGATTGCCTTGAAATGGGAGAGGGCGACACGCAGGTCTGGCTCTACGCCCGCCAGCACCCCGGCGAAACCATGGCCGAATGGTGGATGGAAGGCGCGCTCGGCTGCCTTACCGATCCGGCCGATCCGGTTGGGCGGGTGCTGCGCGGCAAATGCCGCATTCATGTGGTCCCCAACGCCAACCCGGACGGTTCGGTGCGGGGGAATTTGCGGACCAATGCGGTGGGCGTGAACCTTAACCGGGAATGGCACGAGCCGAGTTCGGACACGTCGCCCGAGGTGCTCGCGATCCGCAGTGCGATGGATGCAAGCGGCGTCGATGTGGCGCTCGATGTCCACGGTGACGAGGCGATCCCGGCGGTATTCATTGCCGGTTTCAACGGCATCCCTTCATGGACCGACGAGCAAGGCGCAGGATACGACCGCTACCTGGCGATTCTCGAACGCCGCAGCGCCGATTTCCAGACCCGGCTGGGCTATCCCAAAGCGGGCAAGGGCAAGGCGAACCTCACCATGTCGACCAACCAGCTGGCCGAGCGGTTCGGCGCGGTGGCGATGACGCTGGAGATGCCGTTCAAGGACAACAACGATCTGCCTTGCCCAGAGCAAGGCTGGTCGCCTGAGCGCAGTATGCTGCTCGGACGGGAATGCCTGGCCGCACTGGCGGAGTGGCTTGACCGCCCGCAATAGGCGCAATTCGGGCTTTCCGCAGTGCGCCGGGAACCGATGCAGCTTTGGTGCGTTCTATCTGCCAGGATTACTCAGGAGGTAGAAATGGACGAACCCAATGTCACGATCATCAAGGAGTCCGGCAGCGGCAGCGGCGGAAGCTGGCTGGTAGGCATAGTCTTGCTGGTCGCACTGGTGGTCGGCGGTTTCTTCATGATGAATTACATGGAGGGCCGGTCGGCCAAGGATAACGCCATCGTCAATGCCGCCAACAGTGTTGGCGAAGCCGCTGACAATGTCGGTGCGGCCGCCGACAATGTCACCGAAGCGACCAAGCAGCCTGCGAAGTAAATGGAACCATCCGGAGGTGGGGGAGGCTATCTCTCGCCTTCGGCCCCCACCGCCAGCACGCCTGGTGTTTTGCCAGCGACAAGATCGCTAGATCAGGCTGGCCGGACCGAAGGCGTCGGGCAACAACTGCGACAGACGGTATTCGGTAACGCCAGCATCGCCCACGCACCACACCAGCGGATCCGTCCCGCCCAACTGCGCCAGTTCGGTCAGCACCTGGCGGCAGCGGCCGCAGGGCGTGATGGCTGGACCGGGCTTGCCATCCAAGCCGCCGACCACTGCGACAGCCAGCAATCCGCCGCGCAGTCCATCGCTCATCGCCCTGGATACCGCGACTGTTTCGGCGCACAGGCTCAGGCCGTAGCTGGCGTTTTCAACATTTGTGCCAGTCACCACCTCGCCGCCGGCAAAGCCCAGCGCCGCACCAACATGGAAGCGCGAGTACGGCGCGTAGGCATGGGCTGCTGCTGCGCGAGCGGCGGCAATCAGCGTGTCTTTATCGATCATCACGCCAATTCCCTCACGGCTGCACTACGATCCACCTGACCGGTTCTTCATTCGCTTCATTGGCCAGCGCGCTGTTGGCGGTCCACAGCGTCCATGGCCGGCCGGCGTAGTCCGGCTCGAACCGGTCACGGACCAGCCACAGGTTCCGGTCCACAGCAGCGGCGATATGATAGCGCGCCTCGAAGCGGCGCGATACTTTCAGCATGGCAGGCTTGCCGGTGTGATTCTCGATCTGGTTGAGGAAGGTCGTCAATTCGCTTTCGATCGCGGCATCGCTGACCTTGACCGGGCAATCATCGGCCAATTGGTCCAGATCCACCGCTGGCGGCAGCATCGCTGCATCGCGCGGCACGACTGTGACGAAATTGGCGGCCTGCTTGTCGGCCGGCTGGCATGGATCATATTTGTGCACTGCGCCCAGCTGGAGCCGGATCGAACGCGCCTCCTCGAAATTCCGCACAAACGAAGGATCCCGCGCGAAGGTGCTGGCCGAGGCATCGATATAGGCGAAATTGGCGCCGATGGCCTTCAGCGCGCGCCAATTGACCGTGCCGTCGCTCGAGCCGACTTCCACCCCCTGCATTGGATAGGCAGCGCGCGGCGGGCTCCAGTGGTTGAGATGCCACCAGCCCCAGGCGCCGCCAATCAGCCCTAGCAGCAGCAGGGCGCCAAACATGCGCAGCCGCGCGCGGCCCTGCCCTTTTCTTCTAGCCATGTGATTCCGGACCCCGTTACTTCACCCCCTGATATGCAGGACGCAAATCAGGGTAAACAGCCGCCGGGCGGTGGCGAAATCGGTTTCGACCTTGCCGTCCAGCCGCTCTAGCAGCATTTCCGCTGCCTCGTTGTGGACCCCGCGGCGGGCCATGTCGATTGTCTCGATCTCGGCAGCGGTCGCTTTGCGGATTGCCTGGTAATAGCTGTCGCAGATCGCGAAATAATCGCGAATCGGGCGGCGGAACCGGCCAAGGCCAAGAATCAGCGTTTCAAGATGCTGACCGGCGTCATCGGAAATCTCCATCGACAACCGCCCGTCTTCAACCGACAGACGCAGGCGGTATGGCCCGTCATGCCCGGCCTCGGCCGCACGGACAGGGCGAAAGCTGTTATCCTCGATCAGATCGAAGATCGCGATCCGGCGTTCCTGCTCGATATCGGCGTTCCGCCACAGGATCGTCGCCTCGTCGAGTTCGATATGAGAGATACGCGGGTCCGCCATTGCGCGGGCAGCATTCGCAGATGCAACATTTTGCCGCAAGTGCGCTTATTTATTACTCGGGCGGGCAGGGATGAAGGACCATCCACAAGCTGTGCAAAAATAGGTCTGCGCGAAGTTCTTGCTCCGCCGCGCGGCTCGGCGCATTGATCGCCGCCCATGGCTGAACTTGAACTCGTCTCGCGCACCGATCTTGCGCCCATCCGCGCGCTGCCTGCCAATGTCGAGGCGGAGGCAGCATTTCTTGGCGCGGTGCTGATCGACAACCGGGTGATCGAGGAACTGCCGACCCAGCTGGCACCCGCCCATTTTTTCGAGCCGATCCACGCCAAGATCTATGAGCGGATCCTCCAGCTGCTTGACCGCAAGGCGATAGTCACCCCGGTCACGCTCAAGCCCTATTTCGAGGCGGATGAGGCGCTGAAGGAGCTTGGCGGGGTTACGTATCTCGCGCGGCTGACGGCGGACGGCCAGGGCCTGCTCGCTCCGCGCGAACTGGCCGAGCAGATTTACGATCTTGCCTTGCTGCGCGAACTGGTCTCGGTTGGCCGCAACCTTGTGACCAGCGCGATGGATACGTCTGAAAGCGTTGAGCCGATGGCCCAGATCGAACTGGCCGAAGCTGCGCTTTATGCAGTAGCTGAAGGAGCGGGGACCAACACCGAGGCGCAAGGTTTTGCCGTCGCCACCCGCACCGCGCTGGGGATGATTGAGCAGGCGCTGCTTTCCGGCGGGCATGTTTCGGGGACCACCACCGGCCTAACTTCGCTCAACGAAAAAGTCGGCGGACTGCACGATTCGGATCTGATCATCCTAGCTGGCCGCCCGGGCATG
>JBKJTN010000153.1:0-21560 GCA_046590275.1 Novosphingobium sp. | reverse complement strand
CGCCTCGAGGAAGTCGGCCCGATCAGCATGCCATAGCCGCCCGAGCCATGGACCTCCTTGACTACCAGATCGGCCAGATTATCCATTACATAGGCCAGGCTATCGGCTTCCGAACAGCGCCAGGTTGGGACATTGGCCAGGATCGGCTTCTCGCCGGTATAGAATTCGACAATCTCGGGCATGAAGCTGTAGATCGCCTTGTCATCGGCAATCCCAGTGCCGGGCGCATTGGCGATGGTGATCCGACCGGCGCGGTAGATATCCATGATCCCCGGCACGCCTAGCAGGCTGGCGGGATTGAAGGTCAGCGGATCGAGGTATTCATCGTCGACGCGGCGATAGAGCACGTCGATCGGCTGGTATCCGCGCGTCGTACGCATTGCGACCCGGCCATCGACCACTCGCAGATCACTGCCTTCAACCAGTTCAGCGCCCATCTGATCGGCCAGGAACGCGTGCTCGAAATAGGCCGAATTATAGATGCCGGGCGTCAGCACCGCCACGACCGGTCGTCCATCGCTGTTGCCTTCGGCGCAAGCCGGCGCGCAAGCGGCTAGGCTCTTGGCGAGGCGGCGCGGATAATCCTGGACCGGACGCACTGCGAGCCGGGTGAACAACTCCGGGAACATCGCCATCATCGTCTCGCGGTTCTCCAGCATATAGGAGACGCCGCTGGGCGTGCGGGCGTTGTCTTCCAGCACCATAAAATCGTCCGGCCCGGTGCGGACCAGATCGATGCCCACAATGTGCGTATAGATCCCGCCCGGCGGGGAAAAGCCGACCATCTCGGGCAGGAAGGCCGCGTTGCGGGCCAGCAGGCTTTGCGGAAACCGGCCCGCACGGACGATTTCCTGACGGTGATAGATATCATGCAGGAAGGCGTTGAGCGCCCGCACCCGCTGCTCGATTCCGCGTGACAGCTTGCGCCATTCCTGCGCGGTAATGATCCGCGGGATCATGTCGAACGGGATCAACCGTTCTTCGCCGTCGCCTTCGCCATAGACGTTGAAGGTAATCCCGGTGCGGCGGAAAAAGCTCTCCGCCTCGGCGTTTTTGCGGCGGAGCCATGGTTGATTCTGTTGCCCATACCATTCGCAATAGCCGCGATAGGCTGCGCGCACGCCCCCGCTGGCATCATACATCTCGTCATAAGACGACTTCGCGCCATTCGACGGAAGGGAGTGATTCATCGGCTAGGCCCCATTCGGCAATGACTGCCCGATGGCGCGGTCGTGTCAAGCTTGGATCAGTTGCACTTGCGAATTTCGCGAAAGGTCAACCTGCATACCACCTCAGCGACATGCAGGTGAAGCCAGCGTCGATCTTCGCGATCTCGGCATTTGCAAGCACCGCCAGCTGCGCGCCGTGGCCATCCAGCAGATCCAGAATCCGCGGGAACTGGCTGCCGGCCAGGATCGTGTCATTGACGCGCAACACATTGGCCCCGCCCTCTTCACCCACTGGCACCACCAGCACCCGGTAGCCCGCAAACACGCCCGTCGCGGCAAGATCTGCGGTGGCCAGGATCGTGTCCTCATCAATGATCGAGGATGCAGTTTTGAGGTGGAGCACGCTTGGCGGGGTATCGACCACCGCGGCCTTGCGGCCGAGCCCGGCCAGCAATCCGGCCAGCGCCTCTGCGCCCTCGCGGTCGGTGCGCGCGGAGAGCCCGATGAACACCTTGTCCGCCATCGCCATCACATCGCCGCCATCGGCAAACCCCTGCGGCAGTTCCAGCACGGCCGCGAATGCCGCCTCCAGCGCCGGGCGCAGGAACACCCCCTCACCCTCGCGGCTGGCAGCGCCGGGACGGAGCAAAATAGCCGCTTCGGGAAAGACCAGCGCCGGATCCTCGACAAAGATCGCATCGGGAAAATCTTCCAGCGGCGGCAAAGTCGTTACCGCCAACCCGGCCGCCTCCAGCGCGGCAACATAGCCGGCGTGTTCGGCCATGATCCCACTGAGCGAGGGATCGGGTCCTGCGCCCGCGCGCAAGCCGCCGATCACACTGGTTCCGGGTGTGCGGACAATCGCCCGGGTGAATTCGAACATTTGCATCAGGCGCAATCGCCGATCCGCTCGTTGGTAACCTCGGCCTCCATCATCATCCCGCCGCCGGGCAAAGCAGGCGCCGACTGGTTGACTTTCAAGGCCATTTTCGAACCGGTTGACGAGAAACTGCCGTTCATCTCGTATTTTCCGGTCATCCCCTGCCCGGTCTGGCAGGTCATCTTCGCATCGAGCGTGCCCGATGTGGTATTGAACTGGTCAAAGCTGCACTTGCCCTGCGCCATCCGCTTGGTGAATTCTTCAAAGCCCTTGTCAGCCTCGTCCGCGCTGAGGCAGAATTCGGTGCTCGTGCCGCTGGCCGAAAACATCCCCTTCATCTGCGCTGCCTTGTCAGCGGGCATGCCGGGAATGGCGAAATTGATTACCTTCATCGTCGAGCGATATTGGCCCGGCTGCGGCTTGACGATCGCGCTTGCCTGCTCCTTGACCTGCTCGGCGGTCTTGGGTTCTTTGGTCTCCCTGTTGCACCCGGCGAGCGTAAGGGCGGCTAACAGCGGCATAGCGATGATCAGGCAGCGCATTGGAACTCCCCCGGTTGGTTGAATTAAAAGCATATCAGCCCGGCATTGCTGATGCCAATGGTCATTGCCAAATTGTCCGTTGCATCGCACTGGGTGTGTGCGGATTATCTGAGGCATAATTGCCGGGATATCGGTCAAGGGAAGCCGCGATGCTGAAAAATACCTGGTATGTCGCCGCCTGGGCCGACGAGATCAGCTCGTCCCCGATCGAGCGCATGATCATCGGCGAGCGCGTGGTGCTGTATCGCCGCGCCGATGGCGCGGTTGCCGCCTTGGACGGGCTTTGCCCGCACCGCAGGATGCCGCTGGCAAAGGGACGGGTCGCGGGCGATCTGCTGTCCTGCGGCTATCACGGCCTGACATTTGCCCCCGATGGCCAATGCGTGAAAGTCCCCTGCCAGACCGGCGTACCAGACGGTGCACATATCCGCAGCTTTCCGGTCGAGGAACGCTATGGGCTGGTCTGGATCTGGATGGGCGATGCTGCCACAGCTGATGCGGCAAAAATCGTTGCGGTCGATAACTGGGGCGATCCGGCCTGGGGCTACAACCGCGGCCCGGCGCTGGTCTATGATTGCAACTACCTCTATATTACAGATAATCTGCTCGATCCCTCGCATGTCGCATGGGTGCACCAGAGCAGTTTCGGCGATGCCTCATGCGAGGCTGTGCCGATGAAAACCCGCGCAGACGCCGCCGGGATGACCGTATCGCGGTGGATCAAGGATGCCCCGGTCGCGCCGTTTTACGCCGGGCTGGTGCCGTTTTCCGGCAACGCCGATCGCTTGCAACAGTATGAAGTGCGCTATCCGGCGAACGCGATCATCAAAGCGGTGATCGTGCCGGCGGGCGAAGGAGGGTCCGATGCGGTGCCAGACCCGGCCACCAGTTTTCTGATGGATTCCTATAATTTCATCACGCCCGAGGATGAGCTCCGCAGCCGCTATTACTGGTTCCAGCTGCGCAATATCCGGCCGGATGATGCCGTGCTTTCGCAAGAAATGTCGCAAGCGGTGCTCGCTGCGTTTTCCGAGGATCTTGAGGTTCTGAACGCGGTGCAACAGGGGATGGACGCTTGCGGCGACAAATTCATTTCGATCGCGTCGGACGCTGGCCCCCTAAGGTTTCGTGACGCCCTTGAAAAAATGATCGCTGCCGAGGCCAGCTAGGAAGCCAAAGGCTGGAATCAGCGCCACATCGCCGATTTACTGGCGATGTTGGCTTCCTCGTGATCGCGGAAGTTTTCGACGATCCAGCAAAAACGCTCGACCACCTTAGGGGCAAGCTGGTCGGCGAAGGTCACGCCGCAGCGCTGGTCCTTGACCCAGATGACAGTACCCAGCGCCTCGATTTCCTCGATCCGGACGAGCGCGGTAACGCCGGTGCGCGGCGGCTCGGTCACTAACAGGCAGCAACCCTCGCGCGAGACATTCTCAACCACGGCGCGCACCGTGCGTTCGGGCAGCGCCAGGCTGGCTTCAAGCCCCATCGCCAGGCGCGCGAGGCCGCGATTGCCGAGTTTTCCGAAAGGTTTGGGACTGCGCATCAGTCAGACATGACACGGAAGTAGTGAACGGTTGGTTATTGGCCGCCGGAATCTGCGGTGAAGCCAGCTGCCAATCCCGATTGCGCGGACGCGGTTTGTTCCCCATAGCTGGGCGATGTCCGAACTCGTCATCCGCCGGGGCCTTGCCGAGCCCGATACGTCCGGCGCCTTTGTCCCCCACAAGCCGCAGCGCCCCGAAAAGGCCGAAGCTGCGCGGGCTTTCGTGCTGCAATCGGAATATCAGCCGGCGGGCGACCAGCCGACCGCGATTGCCGATCTGATCGCCGGGATAGATGCCGATGATCGCACCCAGGTACTGCTGGGTGTGACCGGCAGCGGCAAGACCTTCACCATGGCCAAGGTGATTGAGCTGACGCAGCGCCCGGCCCTGATCCTGGCTCCCAACAAGATCCTCGCGGCGCAGCTTTACGGCGAGTTCAAGAGTTTCTTCCCGGACAATGCGGTCGAGTTTTTCGTATCCTACTACGATTACTACCAGCCCGAGGCCTATGTCCCGCGCAGCGATACCTACATCGAGAAGGAAAGCTCGGTGAACGAGGCGATTGACCGGATGCGCCATTCGGCCACGCGGTCATTGCTTGAACGCGATGACGTGATCATCGTCGCTTCGGTGTCCTGCATCTACGGTATCGGCTCGGTCGAGACTTACTCGGCGATGATCTTTGACCTCAAAAAGGGCACCAGCCAGGACCAGCGCGAGCTCATCCGCAAGCTGGTTGCGCTGCAATACAAGCGCAATGACGCCGCCTTTCAGCGCGGCAATTTCCGCGTGCGCGGCGATAATCTGGAGATCTACCCCAGCCACTACGAGGATATGGCCTGGCGGATCAGCTTCTTCGGCGATGATATTGAAGAGATTGCCGAGTTCGATCCGCTCACCGGCAAAAAGGGCGCCAGCCTCGACACAGTCCGGGTCTATGCCAATTCGCACTATGTCACGCCCGGTCCGACGATGAAGCAGGCAAGCGACGCGATCCGGTTTGAGCTGGCCGAGCGGCTCAAGGAACTGGAAGCGGAGGGCAAGCTGCTCGAACACCAGCGGCTTGAGCAGCGCACGAACTTTGACCTTGAGATGATCGCCGCCACCGGCAGCTGCGCGGGCATCGAGAATTACAGCCGGTTCCTGACCGGGCGTCTGCCGGGTGAGCCGCCGCCGACCCTGTTTGAATATTTGCCCGAGAACGCGCTGCTGTTCGTCGATGAAAGCCACCAGACCGTGCCGCAAATCGGCGCGATGTCAAAAGGTGATCACCGCCGCAAGATAACGTTGGCCGAATATGGCTTTCGCCTGCCCAGCTGCATCGACAACCGCCCGCTGCGCTTCAACGAATGGGATGCGATGCGCCCGCAGACCGTGGCGGTTTCGGCCACGCCCGGCAGCTGGGAGATGGAGCAATCTGGCGGGGTATTTGCCGAACAGGTGATCCGTCCGACCGGGCTGATCGACCCGCCGGTGGAGATCCGCCCGGTCGAGGATCAGGTCCAGGATTGCATCGAGCAATGCCGCGCAGTGGCGCAGGCGGGCTACCGCACGCTTGTCACGACGCTGACCAAGCGGATGGCCGAGGATCTGACCGAGTTCATGCACGAGGCGGGCCTCAGGGTGCGCTATATGCATTCGGACGTCGAGACGCTGGAGAGGATCGAACTGATCCGCGATCTGCGGCTCGGCGTCTATGATGTGCTGGTGGGGATCAATCTGCTGCGCGAGGGGCTGGATATCCCCGAATGCGGGCTGGTGTGCATTCTTGATGCGGACAAAGAGGGCTTCCTGCGTTCTGAAACCAGCCTGATCCAGACGATTGGCCGGGCAGCGCGCAATGTCGATGGCCGGGTGATCCTCTACGCCGACCGGATGACCGGCAGCATGGAACGCGCGATCGCCGAAACCGATCGGCGGCGGGAGAAGCAGCACGCCTATAATCTCGAACACGGGATCACGCCGGAAAGCATCAAGCGCGGCATCCAGGATATCGTCGCGCATACCGCGAGCCGGGACAGCGTGCTGGTCGAACTCGACGACCCGGAGCGCAACAACCTCGTCGGCCACAATCTGCGCGGCTACATCGAGGATCTGGAAAAACGGATGCGGGGCGCCGCCGCTGATCTGGAGTTCGAGGAAGCGGGACGCCTGCGCGATGAAATCCGCCGGCTGGAAGCGGATGAACTGGGAATACCGGACGGCGAAAAACGCGCACCGATCGTAGGGCGGAGCAACGAGGGCAAGCCAGGGACGCGGAAAACGCGCTACGGGAAATCGCAGAAGAAGTGGGGGCGGTAATGCTTGCAATTTTTATGAATTTTTGCTAGCAGATTTCTGTCAAAGGAGATTCGCAATGGCTACAGCAACAGTCCGCAATGTCAATGATGATGACTATGGCGTTGTCGCCGCAGGGGCGAAGCGACATGGCCGGTCGACGTCGGAAGAATTGCGCCTCGCAATCTCCGAACACGCTCGCAGGCTGAAAGTGGAAATGCAGATCGAGCGCATGCGCGAAATTCGCGCCCTTAGCCGTGGCCTGCTCGGACCCCACCCCGACAGCGTCACGCTAATCCGGGCGGTCAGGGATGAAGAATGATCGTTGTCGATGCCAGCCTGGTGGTCAAACTGTTCCGTGACGAGCCAAACAGCGATCTGGCGGAGCGGATTTATGCCGAACATCAAGGTGAACTCGCCGCACCGGACCTGCTTGCAATTGAAGTCGCGGCAGCGCTTGTTCGCAATGCAAACATGTTCAAGCCGTCGCGGCCGTTCATAGAGGCCGCGCTGGCAGAATTCGGTCAGGTGATTCGCGACACGACGATTGCCTTGCATCGGTTGGACGAGCGACATCTTACGGTCGCGGCAAAATATGCCCTCGATCTTGGCCATCCCCTCAAGGATTGCATTTACCTCGCGCTGGCGATGGAGCTGGGGTGCGGTCTGGTGACCTGCGACGCGCGGTTTGCAGCAAAGGCGAAGGCGGTGTGGGCTGGCGTGCGGGTGTTGGGGGAATAGCCGGGGAGGCGGAAGGGGCGGTTCGGGCGCGAGAGCAAGAAGCGTTGGGGGCGGTGATGCGGGCAGTGGAAACTTGCTCCGATCTAGCAGCGTGTTACACATCTTAGGGAGAATCGCGAAAACGGGGGTGTTGTCGATGTACAGAGTCATCGTAGGGGTCTTCGCCGCCGCTATTGCTGCGCCAGCCGTCGCACAGGTCAGTAGTCTGGCACCTGCTTCTCAGCTTGTTGCCCCAACTGTCAATCAGGCACCAACTGCATCGCCCGCTGCACAAGCCGTGATTGAAGCACCGCCTGCCCCGGCTGTTGCCTCTCTGACAAGCTCTCTGGCTTATTTGCGAAGCGGCACCGAAGTCCCCCTCAGAATAGCGGAGCAGCTTTCGACAAAACATAAAGCGTTGAAGGTTGGGCAGCGTTTCAGGATGGAAACGAGCGAGCCCATCTACGTTCAGGGCGCTACGGTCATTCCAGCCGGTAGTCCAGCTGTTGGAGAAATCACTGGAGTTCGCAACAAGGGCATGTGGGGCAAGTCCGGCCATTTCACTGCTCAAATCCGCTACGTGACAGTCAACGGTCGCCAGATACGATTGAGCGGAACGTTTGATGAAAAAGGGACTGCCGGCGGTGTGGGTGCGTCCGCAGTTTCAGCAATCGTTTTCCTGCCTGCCGGATTTTTCATGACAGGCACAAGCGCGTCTCTCCCGGTTGGAACGCCCGTAAAAGGATTTGTTGATGAAGATGTGCCGTTAACGATTGCACCCGCAACGCCAACTCCGTTGGTGGTTTCCAGCCCATCTCAATTTCACCCCGCGCCAACCCAAACTTCGACAACCCCAATCCCGAATGCTACAACCGGAAATTGATTGTGGCTGAGATTCGATCGAGCGCGATGGTGGAGACAAGGCCGTTTGATGCCGCCAACTACCTCCAGACCGAGGAGGACATCCTCTATTACCTTGAAGCGGCGATGGAGGGGAATGATCCCAGGCATCTCGCTAGTGCGCTAGGCGACGTAGCGCGCTCCAAGGGTATGACCAAGCTGGCCAAGAAGTCGGGCCTCGGGCGACAGGCGCTTTACAATGCGCTGTCTGAGAACGGCAATCCCACGCTCGAAACGCTCGTCGCCGTGCTGGGTGCGCTGGGGCTTGAATTGACCGTGCAAAAGCGCGCCGCCTGAACCCTCACAGCTTCCCGAACTTGCCCTCGAACCCTGCGGTATCCCCGGCGGCGAGGAATTTGCATTGTTCCACCCAGCTATCGCGCTGGATACGGCCTGCAAACGTGCCGAGCTTGGCATCAAACTCGGCAATATCCGCCTCGTTCCATGCCGCGATCTGGGCGAAGCTGGTGACGCCGAGCTGGCCGAGCAATGCAACCAGCTTCGGGCCAACGCCCTTGATCAGGGCGAGGTCGTCGGAGACGGAGGGTGTGAGGGCTGAGGCTTCGGCTGAGGCTGCGGCTTCCTCCACCACATCCTGTGCGCCCACCGCGATCAGTTCGCCGATCCCGCCCATCGCGCCGGACATTGGCGCCGGTGTGATGATGGGGGGAGTGATGATTGCGGCCGCGGGCGCCGCGTCGATCAGCGCCTGATTGCGCGCAGCGGGCGCGGCGCCTTCATCCAGAACATCGGGTTTGTAATCACGGCGCGGTGCAGTGGAGGCGCGACCGAACAGCCACCAGGCGACCAGCAAGCCGATAATCAGCGCCAGCGCAAAGGCCAGCCAGTTTGCCTGAATCACATCGATCATGTTCGTCTTCCCCAGATTACCGAGCCGAGTGCCAAGCCAACCGCATAGGTCAGCAGCATCAGCGCCGCAAATTCAAGCCATAATGGCATAGTGATTGCTCCTCTAACCCGGACCCGGCGTATCGACCGGGGTCGGTTGCAGCGGAACCGAGGTGATGACCGAGAATTCGATCCGGCGGTTGGCGGCGTCGGTCGGCTCAAGTCCTTCAACCGGACGGTCGGCTCCCATGCCCTGCGCGCGCATCCCGTCGGCCGGAATACCCCGCCCGACCAGCGCTGTGCGCACCGCTTCGGCGCGGGCGAGCGACAGCGCCAGATTACCGCGCGGATCGCCGCCCGCATCGGTGTGGCCGGTTACCGCGATGATGCTGCCCACGCAGGGGCGCAGCGCGGCGGCTACCTCGTCGAGCACTTCGCTGCTGGCCGGGTCGAGCGACGCGCTCGCCTCGGCAAAGCGGATCGTGCGGGCTTTGAGGATGCCTTCGACGTCCTGCTGGCAATGGAGCGAGGCCGGCACGCCTGCCTCAACCGCCAGTGCGGTCCGCGCGCGGGTGACTTGCCAGCGGACCCCGCCGACGCCGGGCAGCGCCGCCACCGCAGCTGCAGCGCGGACGCGGGCGGGGTCTGACAGTTCCGAGCCGCCGATGAGGGTGGGGTGACGGGTCAGCCAGCCATTGCGATCACGGAAATCCGCGCGCACGCCGGTCCCAGCCAGCGCCGCCTCAGCGCCCTGCTCCAGTCCGGCAATCAGCTGCGGCCCGCGCGCCACCGTGCTGGCCAGCGCGAGCACGGCGGTGATCAGTCCTCCGACGAGAACAAGGGTAATCGAATAGGGTCTCACCTGCCCCCGATAGCCGGGCTTGGCGGCAGGCTCAACGCCGCAATGTCAGCTTGCCTCCAATGATCCGGCCACGCCAACCAGCCGGATGAATTCCTGACGCCAGAAATCGTTCTGCCGCCCGGCCAAAGTGATGATCTGGGTGTTGCTGAAGCCATTCAGCAGCGGATCGCCGCGCAGCTTCTGGCCAAAAGCGGCAACCGCCACTGCAAAGCTGAAATCGGCGCTGGGCGCGCCGCGGCGAAGCATCAGGCTGACCGGGACGGGCTGTGCGATCAGCTGCGAGGCGCTGCCATTGGGCAGCTTGTAGCGCAATTTGACAAAGGCGATCTCGCCCGGATCACCGCGCTTCTGGAGCGAATTCGCCTCGTCATAACGGCGCGGATCGGACCAGCCTTTGGCACCGGCGGGGACAATCTCGTAGATCGCGGTGACCTGGTGGCCCGCGCCGATATCGCCGGCATCGACTTTGTCGTTGTTGAAGTCTTCCTCGCGCAGTGCACGGTTTTCATAGCCTAGCAGCCGGTACTGGCTGACCTGCGCCGGGTTGAACTCCACCTGGATTTTCACGTCCTTGGCAATAGTGAACAGGGTTGAGCTCATCTGCTCGCCCAGCACCTTTTTCGCCTCCAGCGCGCTGTCGATATAGGCGTAGTTGCCGTTGCCGTGATCGGCCACCTGCTCCATCATTGCCTCGTTGTAATTGCCTTCGCCAAAGCCGAGCGTGGTGAGGGTGATGCCGCTGTCGCGCTCGTGCTCGACCATCGCCAGCAGCGCCTTGGTATCGCTGACGCCAACGTTGAAATCGCCGTCAGTGGCCAGCAGGATCCGGTTGACCCCGCCCTCGATCATATTGTCACGCGCGATCCGGTAGGCGAGTTTCAGCCCCGCCCCGCCCGCGGTCGAACCGCCAGCCGAAAGCTGATCGAGCGCATCGCGGATCTTGCGCTCGTCATTGGTCGGCTCCAGCACCAATCCGGCGGCACCGGCGTAAACCACGATCGAAACCTTGTCGCGCGGGCTGAGTTCGCCAGCCAGCCCGGCCAGCGCGGTCTTGACCAGCGGCAGCTTGTCGGGCGATCCCATCGATCCCGAAACATCGATCAGGAACACCAGATTGGCGGGCGGACGGGCGGCGCGCGGCAGATCATAGCCCCTCAGGCCAATCCGCAGCAGACGGGTGGCCGGGTTCCACGGTGTTGTCATCACATCGGTTGAAACCGTGAAGGGGGCTTCCTGACGTCCCGGGCGCTGGTAATCATAGCGGAAATAATTGATCAGCTCTTCGGTCCGCATCGCGTCCTTGGGGGGCAGCGACCCGGCGGAAACAAAGCGGCGCATGTTGGCATAGGCGCCAGTATCGACATCGACCGAGAAGGTCGAAACCGGCTCCTGCCGCACCTGATGGACCGGGCTAACATCCTTGCCGTCATAGCGTTCGCGTCCGGGATCGGTCGGGACCATGACCGGACGGATATAGCCGACCGGGGGATAGGCCATTCGCGCGGAGCTGGCATTGACCGAAGGAGAGACCGGCACCCCCTGCATCTGCACCTGCGCTGGCGGCGGCGGCGCAGGATAGGAGGGAGCATTAGGCTGGCGCGAGGCGTTTTGCTCGCTGGCTTTCGATCCGGTTACGATAACTTCATCGGCGTCACTTTCGTCGCCGGTCCGGCTGGTTGCGCATCCGGCAACAATTGCCATCAGGCACGTGGCAGTGATGACGCGGAGGCGTATTGAACTGTGGCGCATGGCAGTCCCTTCCAGCTGTGGATCCCGGCGGCCAAAAGGCTACCCTCCCACTGAACGGCGACTGAACGTTCTCTGCGTGCGGTAAAGCGCTAAGCCCCGACGTTCTTTCGGAACAACACCCGGTCTTCGGGGCCAAAGCCTTTGTGCCAGATCACCCAGCCATAGGTGAGCAGAATGGCCGGGATGCCCAATGTCAGCTCAGCCCATTCGGGCAGGTAGCGAGTCGCCAACCAGCCGACGATGACGGCCGGGGCCGCTGCCCAGACCAGCGGCCAGCGCCAGTTGTTGATCGGTTCTCCCAGGAACCGCGACAGCATCCGGGCCTTCAGCAGCGAAGACAGGGCGAGCGAGATCATCAGCGCCGCGGCGGCAACAGCAGCCCGGTAAAGTTCGCCCATCCCCAGCTCCTCCACCAGCAGGATTCCCCCGATGGTCAGCGCACCCTGAAATGCAATCATTGCCAGTGAAATCCACAGATTTTGCAGACGTTTGACATAGATAAGCGCTGCCTCGCTCACCACTGCGGTTGCCGCAACCACTTCGGCGGCGAGCAGGAAAACCAGCGCGCCGGTGCCGCCGACGAATTCCTTGCCGACCAGCCCCATCACGCCTTCGCCCGGGATCCCCAGCGCCAGGGCGATCCCGGCCTGCGCGGCGATGATCCAAAAGCCGACCTGGCAAACCTGCTGGGCAATGACCGGATAATTGCGCTCCTTCAGGTTGCGGGTAATCACCGGGCCCAAAATCGGCTCAAAGCTGGTTTTGAGCTTTTGCGGCAGCGAGGCCACTTGTTGTGCGACATAATAGACCCCGACCGCGCTTGGCGTTGCGAACAGCCCCAGGATCGCAATATCCAGCTTGCGCGTACCCCATTCCACCGCATCGGCCGCCGCCAGCGGCAGGCTGGTCCAGGCCAGCCGGGCGAGCCGCAGCGGATGGGGCTGCCAATCCTGGGGCAGGCCGTAACTTCGATAAAGCGGCCACAGCGCCACGGCTCCGGCCGCAAACATCGAGATGATGTAAGCCAGCGCCATGCCACTTTCCGGCGCGATGAAATAGAACAGCCCGGCAAAGATCGATAGCGTCCACGGCTCCACCACCGCGCGCGAGCGCACCGTTGTCTTCACATCATAGCGATAGGCCAGCGCCGCCAATGCGATGTCGGTCTGGGTTGCCGGGATCAGCAGGAACGGCAGCAACCGGTCAATCTCGGTATATTTTCCGCTGGGGAACATCGGCGCAGGGAACATATAGAGCGTGATCGAGGCCACCACCGCGATACTCAGCGTCAGCAGCATCCCATCGGCTACCACCGAAGCGGGGTGACGCTGATCCTCGGACAGACGCTGGGCCAGCCCGCGTTTTTGTCCCAAGGTACAAAGCTGCCCGGCCAGTTCGATGATCACCAGTGCATAGGCAAAGCGGCCGAGCGCGTCGGCCCCATAAAGCCGCCCCGCGATCAGCAGGAACGGCAACCGCGCGGCCAGCCGCAGCAGGAAGCCGATGAAATTGGTCCGCCCGCCTTTGGCCAGCGCAGCGATATCCTGATGCGCGGCCTTTTCCTGATCGGCGCTCATACGGCGGTTCCCTGTTCGGCCTTGAGCGGGCGCGACAGCAGATCAGCGACCACCGCGGCGGCCGGAGCCTCGCCCGCCAGCAGACGGCAGACCCCGTCGACAATCGGCATGGCGATCCCGCCGGTCCGCGCCAGATCCGCCAGAACTGGCGCAGTTGCGGCGCCTTCGGCCACGCTGTTCTTGCCTGACAGAGCCTCAGCCGCGCTCATCCCCTCGCCCAGCGCCTTGCCCAGCGAGAAGTTGCGGCTGGCGGTGGAAGAGCAGGTCAGTACCAGATCGCCGAGCCCGCACAGGCCAGCAAGAGTCTCTGCCCGCGCGCCGCGCGCCAGCCCAAACCGCAGCATCTCGGCATAGCCGCGCGCGATCAGCGCGGCGCGCGCATTCTGGCCCAGCTTCAAGCCATCAACCACGCCGCAGGCAATCGCGAGGACGTTTTTAACCGCCCCGCCGATCTCTGCCCCTGTCACATCATCGGAATAATAGGGGCGGAACGCCTTGCGCGAAATCACCGGGGCGAGCCGCTGCCACTGGGCTTCCCCGCCCGCGCAGGCCAGCGTCACCGCGGTGGGCAGACCGGTAGCGACTTCATGCGCGAAAGTCGGCCCGGACAGGACCGCGATCGTCGCCCCGGGAGCCGCTTCGCCCGCGACATCGGCCATCAGCCGCCCGGTGCCCGCCTCGATTCCCTTGGAACAGAGGATCAGATCACGCGGGGCAGCAGCACTGGCGGCGGGCAGATCCGCGAGGACACTGGCCATGTGCTGCGCCGGAGTGACGACCAGCAGCGCCGGAAGAGCTTGCAGATCGCCAATATGGCTCGTTGCAATAATATTATGGGCCAATTCCGCACTTGGCAGAAACAGGCTGTTGCGATGATCGCGGTTGATTTCCGCCACCAGCTCGGCCTCGCGCGCCCACAGCAGCACATCGCGACCGTCGCTCGCCAGTACCTGCGCCAAAGCCGTGCCCCAGGCACCCGCACCAATTATGCCAATGGCAGCAGTCACGCCTTGACCCCCGCGCCGCGAACCACTTCGGCCGCCGGATCGAGCGGCCAACGCGGCCGCGGGGAAAAGTCGAGGCTGTCCGATTGCCCCAGCCGTTCGATCCCGGCCCAGGCGATCATTGCGGCATTATCGGTGCACAGTGCCAGCGGCGGGGCGACGAATCCCAGCCCATGCGTCGCCGCCAGCCCCTCCAGCGCAACGCGGATCGCGAGGTTGGCGGCAACACCGCCGGCCACAACCAATGCGGTGACCGGGCCTGTCCGCTCCAGCGCCCCGATCTTTGCCAGAGCAACGCGGGTGCGATCAAGAATGCAATCAATCGCCGCCTGCTGAAACGCGGCGGCAATATCGGCATCGGCGTGCAGATCGGCCTGCTTGGCCCGCATCACCGCGCTCTTGAGCCCGGCGAACGAGAAATGCGGTTCCGCACTGCCCAGCAGCGGCCGGGGCAGCGGCACGGCGCGGGCGTTGCCTGTCGCTGCCAGCGCCTCGACCGCCGGGCCGCCGGGATAGCCCAGCCCGAGGATCTTGGCAGTCTTGTCAAACGCCTCGCCCAGCGCATCGTCAATCGTGGTGGCGAGGCGGCGATAGGTTCCCACGCCCTCGACCAGCAGCAACTGGCAGTGACCGCCCGAAACCAGCAGCAACAGATACGGAAACGCGAGGGCGGGATCGGCCAGCCGCGGCGACAGCGCGTGGCCCTCCAGATGATTGATTGCGATCAACGGCTTATCGCTTGCCAAGGCCAGTGCCTTGGCGGTGACGAGGCCCACCATCACGCCGCCGATCAAGCCCGGCCCGGCGGTCGCGGCAATCGCATCGACATCGGCCAGGGTCATCCCGGCATCGGCCAGCGTTGCTTCGATCAAGGGAGTCAGCCGCTCGACATGAGCGCGAGCGGCAATTTCAGGGACCACCCCGCCATAGGGGCGATGCGCATCATCCTGCGATGCAATCCGCTGCGCCAGAATCACGCGGCTATCCGTCACCAGAGCGGCGGCGGTTTCGTCACAAGACGATTCAATTCCGAGGACAATCCCCATCCCGACTTTCCCTTATCGAGATTGCGCACTAGCACAAGCTGCGATGCCCTTTGTTCTGCCCAAACCAATGCGCCTTGGCACCCGCCGCTCGCCCCTCGCCCTGGCCCAGGCCGAGGAATGCCGGGCCCGGCTGATCGCAGCGCACGGCTGGAACGAGGCTGATATCGTGTTGGTCCCGGTTACTGCCAGTGGCGACAAGATCCAGGATCGTCCGTTGGCCGAAATCGGTGGCAAGGCGCTTTGGACCAAGGAACTCGACGCTTGGCTGCTGGCCGGCGAGATCGACTTTGCGGTCCATTCGGCCAAGGACGTCGAGACGATCCGCCCGGCCGGGATCACCATCGCCGCGATCCCCCCGCGCGAGGATGTCCGCGATGTGCTGGTCGGCGCCGCCTCGATCATGGCGCTGCCCCAAGGCGCCCGGATCGGCACCAGCGCGCCGCGCCGGGCTGCACAATTGCTCCATGCCCGGCCGGATTGCACGATCGTGCCGTTCCGCGGCAATGTCGCGACCCGTCTTGCCAAACTGGCAGCCGGCGAGGCAGATGCGACCCTGCTGGCGGCGGCCGGGCTCAACCGGCTGGGCGAACATGGCACCGGTCATCCGCTCGCCGCCGATGAGTGGCTGCCGGCACCCGGCCAAGGCGCCATCGCAGTGGAATGCCGGGCCGATGATTTTGCCACCTGCGAATTCCTTGCCGCGATCGATCATGCCCCCAGCCGCACCGCCGTCATCGCCGAACGCGCGCTGCTTGCTGCGCTGGGCGGAAATTGTCACAGCCCAATCGCGGTGCTGACCCGTTGCAATGGCGATGCAATGACGATGCAAGCGGCGTTGTTCAGCCCCGACGGCGCAGAGCGTGTGGACGGAGAGGCGAGCTTTGCGGCTGGCGATCGCGGTGGCCCGGCGCGCCTTGCCGCGCAACTTCTCGCCCGCGCTGTTCCGGCCATAGCAGTGCATTTCTCCGGCCCGGCATGATCCCAGTAATCGTGATCCGACCCGAACCGGGGTGCAGCGCCACGCTCGCCGCAGCGCGCGAACTTGGGCTCGAGGCGCACGGTTTTCCGCTGTTCCGGATCATTTCCAGAAGCTGGGAAGCACCACCCGCATCAAAGATTGACGCCTTGCTGCTAGGCAGCGCCAATGCCCTGCGCTGCGCCGGCGACGACCTTGCGCGCTACGCCGGAAGCCCAGTCTATGTCGTCGGCGAAGCGACCGCCAGCGCCGCCGAAGCTGCCGGTTTCACCATTGCAGCCATCGGCAAAGGCGGTTTGCAGGACGTCGTCGGCGCAATCACCCACAAACGCCTACTTCGCCTCACCGGCGAGGAATTCGTGACGCTTGAAATCCCGCCCGGAATAACGCTGATCGAGCGAATTGTCTATGCCAGCCAGGCCCGGCCAGTGCCTGCGGAACTGGCGGAAATGCTGGCCTTTCCCGCCGTAGTGATGCTCCATTCGGCCGCAGCAGCGCGCCATTTTTCCGCTGAGTGCCGCCGGCTTGGGCTTGATCGCAGCCAGATCACCCTGGGCTTGATAGGCCCGAGGGTGGCCGAGGCAACAGGGCCGGGTTGGCTCCGGATCGGCATAGCGGCTGAACCCAGTGATCACGCCTTGCTGGCCTTGGCGAAACGATTGTGCCAAACCGCCGCTTCCTGACGCCATATCGGACGAACCCTGCGAATGCCCGACGAGTTGCTCAACCGAACCCGCCCCCAGTCCGCCGGCAGCGGCCGGGGCCGCGCGATTTTCGTAACTATCCTCCTGATGCTGGCACTCGCCGCCGGTCTGATCGGCTGGCTGGCCTATGAGGGGAAAGTCCGGTTCGGTCCTGACCGCGCGCGCGATCAGCCAGCCCGCACCGCGCCAACGCTTGCCGCCCCGCTGCCCGGCGCCGCACCCAGCCAGGCGGCCTTGCCACCGGCGGTCGAAGCTGCCGCCAGCGGCTTTGATCAGCGGCTCGCAGCGCTTGAGCAACGGCTGACCCGGCTTGATCTGCAAGCCGAGGCCGCCTCGGGCAATGCAGCGCGGGCCGAGGGCCTGTTGATCGCTTTTGCCGCCCGCCGCGCGATCGAACGCGGTGCCCCGCTCGGCTATCTGGAAGAGCAGCTGAAACTGCGCTTTGCCGAGGCCCAACCCGGCGCGGTCGAGTTGGTGATCGACGCAGCCAAGCGGCCGGTAACGATTGAACAGCTATCCGCCGGGCTTGAGGCGATCGGTGCAAAACTGATCAATGCGCCGGCCGAGGAAAGCGGTTGGGGACGGCTCAAGCGCGAGGTTTCGGACCTGTTCGTGATCCGCCGCGACGGTGGAGCAGTAGCCCTGCCGACCGAGCGGTTTGAACGCGCGGAACTGCTGCTTCGCAATGGTCAGGTCGAACAGGCCCTGGCCGAAGTGGAACGTTTGCCCGGCGCTTCATCGGCGGCAGGCTGGATTGCCGACGCGCGCCGCTATGCCAGCGCTTCGCGCGCATTGGACCTGATCGAGACGACCGCGATCCTTGAACCCCGAAATCTCAAAGACGGCAGCGGGCAAAAAATCGAGCAGCCCAGCCCGCTCGCCGAACCGGCTTTGCGGGGACCGGTCGGGGCGGAGACTGATTTCTAGCTACTGATCCTAGCTTTTCAGCAAGGCGGGCAGATTCCCGGAAACCCCGCGCGCTTCATCCATAAAGAACCGCTTGATTGTCGGCATACGCTGGACCGCGCCCATTCCGAGGCGGCGAATCGCACTGGGTATCCGTCCCGGAATCCCGAACAGCCGGTTTATCCCGTCTGTCATCGCCGCGACCGAGAAGATGTCCAGACTGCGCCAGCGCTCGTAGCGGGCGAGGATCTGGGCATCGCCCGGTTCCAGCCCCAGCCGCATTCCATCAGCGATCACCTCAACCAGCGCGCCGACATCGCGCAGCCCCAGATTAAGCCCCTGGCCTGCAATCGGGTGAATCCCGTGTGCGGCATCGCCTACCAGCGCCAACCGGTCTTCAACGATCCGGGCCGCGTGGTGAAACCCGAGCGGATAGGACAAACGCGGCGCGGCAAGTTCAATCGATCCGAATATGTCGCCCATCCGCTTGCGGACTTCGCCAACGAACGCCGTGTCGGACATGGCCATAACGCCCTTGCCGTCACGCTCCGCCACGGTCCAGACCAACGCACTGCGGTGCTGTCCTTCTGGGGTATCCAGCAGCGGCAGGAGTGCAAATGGGCCGGCCGGATAGAAGATTTCCCACGCAACATTGCCGTGCGGCTTTTCGTGGATGAGCCCGGCAACAATCGCCCGGTGGTGATAGTCCCAGCTGGCGACCTTCAACCCGGCTTGCTGCCTGGTGGGAGATTGGCGGCCCTCGGCGCCGACCAGTAGACTGCCTTCAAGCACTTTGCCGCTAGCCAGTGTGACTTTCACACCGTGCGGGCCGCGCTCGCGGCTTTCGACTTCCGCGCAGCTGTGCCAAGCGATTGCCGGTTCGGCGGCAGCAGCCTCGAACAAGGCGAGGCGAATGTCGCGATTGGCGAACATCTTGCCGAGCGAGCCTTCATGCTCCTGTGGCTGGAAGTCGATCCGGCCCGGCTTCATCCCATCGGTCACCGCGATCGCGGCGATCGGGCAACCTAGCTGTTCGAGCCGCTCTGCCAGGCCGATATTGGTGAACAGGTTCCAGCTGGCCGTGGAAATCGCCGAAGCGCGGCCGTCCACGCCTTCGGCAGTCAGCTCGGCTGGATCGGCCTTGTCGACCACATGGCAGGTGATGCCCTGCCTTGCCGCTGCCAGCGCCAGCGTCATGCCGACCAGGCCGCCACCAAGGATAATAAGATCTCGTTTATCGGTCATTTCAGTGTGTCGCAGCTGTTACCGGGGCCGCCGTCGATATCGAGGCACCGGCCATCGAACGAACCATCATCCACCCTGAGGCCAATGATGGCAGCCAGTGTCGGGGCGATATCGACCGTCTCGACCGGTGCGGGTTGTTCAAAGCCAGGAACTCCCCTCCGCCAGAACAGCATCGGCACCCGGCGATCATAGTCCCAGGCGCTTCCGTGGGTTGCGATGTACGCCCCGGGCATCGCGTCGGGGATCGGGGTTACTGCCCGGTCAAGCAACACCACCACATCACCCGAACGCTGTGCATCAAACGAGGAACGCGCGCGCTCCTTTAGGGTCCAGTCCTGCGGCGAACCGGTTGGCAATGGGGTTCTGGCCAGCTCGTCGGAGGTAAATACGGCGGCGACCTGCGGATGGGCCTTGGTCAACGCAACCAGCGCCGCGATCGCCTGCGCCTTTTGGGCAGGAGTTACCTTGTGGCTGACATAGACATCGCCAAACGGACCGTCGCCATAAAGCAGCGGGCCTTCTACGCTGATCCCGGTCCGGGCGGTGACCGCCTTGGCCAGCTCACCGGGTAAAAGCGACTTGTCGACCCGAACCGCGCGGGGCAGCGCCTGATCGTCTTGCCGTTCAGGTGTGTCGAGCCCGCCGTGATCGGCCGTAAGGACCACCGCGTAGTCAATCCCGCGGGCATCGAGGTGGGCAAACAACCGGCCCAGCGACTTGTCCAGCTGATCCATCTGGATACACATCTCCAGGCCCTCGGTGCCCAGCCCGTGTCCGATGTAATCGGTGGCAGAAAGGCTGACCGAGAGGACATCGATGGCCTCTCCCTTGCCCAGGCTGAGCTCATCGACCAGCCGATTAGCCAGATCAACTGTCGCGGCATCCATCCGCGGTGAAGTGCGAAAAGCATCTGGTTTCCCGGCTTCCAACGCGAAGCGACCGGTGCCGACACTTGCCTTGCCGATCATGGTCGCCCGGTCACGCGGGCCGCACCAGATGGGCGGGGTCATGGCCGGAGCGCCGGTTTTGAGCTGGGCCGCTGTAGCAGCGTTTTGGGCGGCAGCTGCTGGTGAGAGTTCGCGACCCTTGAGCGTCACAAAGCCTGAACCCTTCCACCAATAGGCGGCGTCGATATTGTGGCCACCCATCATCATGACCGCCCGGTCCTTGGCCGAAACGGCCACGTTCCGGCTGGCCGGGGTAGCTGCCTTCATCCGGTCTCCCAAAGTGGGCACCTTGAGGAAATTGGCAGTGACGACCGGATCGCGCGACGTGCTGGCAGGATCGGTGATATCTTCCGAACAATAGACCCGCTTGTCCGCCCGGGCGAGGCCGGGATCGAACCAGTTGTTGGCAATGATGCCGTTGCGCGAAGGATGCGTGCCGGTCAGCAAGGTCGCATGGCCAGGGCACGTCTCCGTAGCAGCGTGGGACTGATAGCCCGAAGGGAACACCGCTCCGGTCAGCAGCCGGGCCAGGCCAGCGCTGTAATGCTGGCGATATTGCGCAAACAGATCGGCAGAAAGCTGATCGACCGAAACTGCTACCACCAGTTTAGGTGCCCCGGTCGGTGCAGGGCCGGACGGAGATGAAAGCGCCGGCTTGGCCGAACTAGCAGCACATCCGGCAAGCGCTATGGCGGTGAGGAAAACGAGGGGGGCGGCTAGACGGCGCATTCGGATTCCTTGAATTATATAAGCAACAACGGCACAGGGCAGATGGCGGGAGCAACAGCCAAGTGCAAGACCCGCACTGCACGAATCAGGAGTAATACCACGATGCAACGCTATAGCCGCCTTGTTGCGCTGGCGTTGCACTGGTTTGCAGTGCTCATTGCCGCGCTGATTGCTGCTCCGGCGCTGGCAGCGCCAACCCATATCACGGCCGAGCTGATCGCCGAAACTAGCGGAGCACCGGGCCAGACGGTGACGCTGGCGATCCGGATGCGTCCGGACAAGGGCTGGCATGGCTATTGGTCCAACCCGGGCGATGCGGGCTTGGGCATGACGCTCGACTGGACGCTGCCGACAGGCGTAAAGGCTGGGGTTCCAGGCTATCCGGTGCCCGAAACGCTCCTGATCGGCGGGCTCATGAACCACGTGTACGAGCACGAGTACGCGGTGCTGGTGCCTCTGACGGTTCCCCTCAATGCCCGCCTCGGCAGCCTGTTGCCGGTGCGGATCAAGGCGCAATGGCTGGCCTGCACCGACAAGATCTGCGTCCCCGAGCAAGGCGAATTGTCCACCAACATCTCGATCGGGGCATCAGGCAAGCGCGACCCACGCTTCGACGGTTGGCGCGCAGCGCTTCCCGCTCCTCTGGGAAGCGCCGCGCAATACTCGATTGTGGGTAAGGCGTTCCGGATTGGCATTCCGCTTCCCGCCAGTGTCCAGCTGGATGCGCCGCATTTGTTTGCCGCCACTGACCGCGTGGTCGATTATGCAGCCGGGCAGCTGTTCAGCCGCAAGGGCGATCTGCTGATCGTCGAATTGCCGCGAGCGAAGTATGATCCGATTGAT
Organism: Novosphingobium sp.; assembly: GCA_046590275.1. GTDB lineage: Bacteria > Pseudomonadota > Alphaproteobacteria > Sphingomonadales > Sphingomonadaceae > Novosphingobium. The sequence continues at coordinate 88 of JBKJTN010000153.1, read as the reverse complement.
CCGGCCGCGTTCTCCGCGGTCTTGAGGCTCAACCGCGCTGGCGACGGGGTGACCATTACAGCCGCACCAGGAAAGGTGCCAAGCGGCG